>NZ_JBSFTC010000131.1:0-29703 GCF_053590415.1 Nonomuraea sp. NPDC003201 | reverse complement strand
CCGGCCATAACACTTTTGAGCTTGGGCATTGCGTTTTCCCCCTACAGGTTCGATTGCCCCGTTCCTCACGTTCCCGGCCAACCCCCAAAAACCCGGAGGGGACGGATCGCGGGCCGACTTCCATTAACGTGGCGGGTATGAGCAACGGTTTTGAGACGCTGGCCATCCACGCAGGTCAGGAGCCAGACCCCACGACGGGTGCGGTGGTGCCGCCGATTTACGCGACCTCCACCTACAAGCAGGACGGCGTGGGCGGTCTGCGCTCCGGATATGAGTACAGCCGTTCGGCCAACCCCACCAGGACCGCGCTCGAAGAGGCGCTGGCGGCGGTGGAGAGCGGCGTGCGCGGGCTCGCGTTCGCGTCGGGGCTGGCCGCCGAGGACACCCTGCTGCGCACGGTGTGCAAGCCGCAGGATCACGTCGTCATCCCGAACGACGCGTACGGCGGGACGTACCGGCTGTTCGCCAAGGTGCACCAGCGCTGGGACCTGCACTACGACCCGGTCCCGCTGCACGACCTCGACGCCGTCGCCGCGGCGATGACGCAGAAGACCAAGATCGTATGGGTCGAGACGCCCACCAACCCGTTGCTCGGCATCGCCGACATCGCCGGGCTGGCGCAGCTGGCCCACGACAACGGGGCGCTGCTGGTGGTGGACAACACGTTCGCGTCGCCGTACCTGCAGCAGCCGCTCCAGCTGGGCGCGGACGTCGTCGTGCACTCGACCACGAAGTACGTGGGCGGCCACTCCGACGTGGTCGGCGGGGCGCTGGTGACCGTCGACCGCGGCCTCGGGGAGGAGCTGGCCTACCACCAGAACGCGATGGGCGCGGTGGCCGGGCCGTTCGACGCGTGGCTGACGCTGCGCGGGCTCAAGACCCTGGGCGTGCGCATGGACCGCCACTGCGACAACGCCGAACGCGTCGTCGACCTGCTGCTCGCGCACCCGCGGGTGACCCAGGTCCTCTACCCGGGGCTGTCCGAGCACACGGGGCACGAGGTGGCGGCCAAGCAGATGCGGCGGTTCGGGGGCATGGTGTCGTTCCGCGTCGCCGGGGGCGAGGCGGAGGCCGTGGAGGTGTGCAACCGGGCGAAGCTCTTCACGCTGGGGGAGTCCCTGGGCGGAGTGGAGTCGCTGATCGAGCACCCGGGCAGGATGACGCACGCCTCGGTGGCCGGATCGGCGCTGGAGGTGCCCGCCGACCTGGTGCGGCTGTCCGTCGGCATCGAGACCATCGACGACCTGCTCGCCGACCTCACCCAGGCGCTCGCCTGAGCGGCTGCCTCTAGCCGGGTACCACCATCAGGAACAGGATCACCAGCCAGATCACGGACACGAGCCCGCTGATCGCGGCGATCCTCCCGATCTGCACCTTCGCGTCGTCCTCGGGGCTCTCGCTGGAGAGCGCCCGCAGGGCGGTGCGCAGGTCGCGGTCGATGATGACGAGCAGCACGGCGGCCACGATGAACAGCGTCATCGAGGCCGTCATGTACCACTTGCCGAGCAGCCCGCCGCCGAGCACCGCGCCGAGCGCCACCCCGAACGCGAACACGCCCAGGGTGCCGAGGCTGTAGATCCTCGTCATGCGCTGGATGATCTGCAGCGCGGGCACGTTCTTGTTGCGGATGACGCGCGGCGCGGTCATCGTCGCGGCGGTGACCGGGCCGATGGTGAAGATCGCGAAGGCGATGTGCAGCCAGAGAAGCAGGGACGACATGCCCGAGAGACTAGTCCCCGGCGATCTCGGCGGTGGACTCGACACTCTCTTTGCTCTTTTCGGAGCACCACATGATCATTTCTGTGGCCGCGACGGCGACGACCATCAGGACGATGAGCAGAACCGTGGCTATCATGGGCACCCCTCCTTCCCCGTATCTGACGTAAATATCGTCCGTAATGACTAGACGGCTGTGCAACGGAATAAGTTCGGCGCGGGTATGGTTGGGCACTGTCATTTTTTCTTACTGTTAGGGCACAAGGGGGTGCCGTCCGTGGCCATCAGGCACGTCAAGCCGTACTCCGACGAGTGGCTGCAGCAGCCGACGAGCTATGTGCGGCAGGTCATCGGCGTACTGGGACCTGAGGTGGCGGACTGGTGGGAGGGCCCCTGCGATCCGCGTGACGCGACGCTGAAGCTCGCGGACGGGGCCGTCCTGGTCTGGGACGAGGAGAGCGGCTGGCGGCTGGGCACGTTCGTCTCGGGCGACCGCGGGACCCACACCGAGCTGACCGGCATCCGCTACCTGGGCCACGGCCTCCTCCCCAAACCGGAACGCGTCCCCTCGGCCCTCAGCGACGCCAGGGCGGGAGTCGGCGCCAGCTCGGCCTGGCGGCCCTGCTACCGATCCCACCGCAACTGCCACGACGGCTTCGACGTGGCCCTCGACTTCTACACCCGCCTCATCGACGCCTGACCCTCAACTGCGCGGGCCTACGCGCGGAGTCGGCTTCGGGCTCCTCTTACGGGGGAGCCAGGCTCCCCGGACCCCCGGCGGTGGGCCGGTTGCCGTCCGGTGGCCGTCTGAACAACGGCGAGGCCGGACCAGGGACCAGGTCGTCCATCCGTGCACCATCGGGCCCGGCCAGGTCGCCGGGCCGCCGAGAGTGAGCTTCACGAGGCGGGCCGCCACGGGCATCGACGGGGCTGGAAGCGGAGCCCCTGCTCTTGAGCCGGGCGATTGACCGGTTGGAGAGCGAGCCCGCCGGCAGATCGCCCAGCTCGTAGCCAACCCCCGCACCGCGATCGGCGCCGGCCTTCACCATCGCCCGAGCCCTCCCTGAAGGTGGAGCACCCCGATCGCCAGGCAGGAGCACCCCAGGGGACGCTCCTGAGCCCACGATCGCCCCCGGGACTGAGGCAGCGCCGTGGTGAACCACACCAGCACTCCTTGTCGTAAGATCAGGCGACTTCATGAGGGTGGTAGGGCTGTGGACTTCCGTGTGCTGGGCCCGCTGGAGGTCGTCGGCGACGACGGGCGGTCGTGTCAGATCGGCTCGCTGAAGATGCGGGCGCTGGTGTGCGGGCTGGTGCTGGCGGAGGGCCGGCCGGTGGCTCCGAGTGCGTTGATCGACCGGTTGTGGGGCGAGGAGCCGCCGGCCGAGGCGATGGCGTCGCTGCACTCGTACGTGTCCAACCTGCGCCGCCTGCTGGAGCCCGGTCGCCGGGCCAGGGCGCAGAGCCGGTTGCTGACGTTCGGGCCGGTGGGTTACACGCTGGCGATCGATCCGGAGCAGGTGGACTCGACGCGGTTCCTGCGCCTGGTCGGGCAGGCCGAGCAGGCGGCCGAGCCCGCCGAGGCGGAGCGGCTGGCGGGCGAGGCGCTGGCGCTGTGGCGCGGCGAGCCGTACCAGGAGCTGGACGACCAGGCGTATGTGACCGCCGTCAGGGCGCGGCTCACCGAGGCCCGGGAGCGGGCCCGCGAGCTGCGGGTGGGCGCGGTGATCCGGCAGGACCGCCACGGCGAGCTGCTGGGCGAGCTGGAGGCCCTGACCTACGAGCACCCGCTGCGCGAACGGCTGTGGGCGTTACGGGCGCTGGCGCTCTACCGGAGCGGCCGCCAGGGCGAGGCCCTGGAGACGCTGCGCACGGCCCGCCGGATCCTGGCCGAGGAGCTCGGCATCGACCCGGGCGAGGAGTTGCGCGTTCTGGAACGCGACATCCTCGACCAAGCCCCGGCCCTGTTCCCCCACCGGCCGCCGCAGCCGCCCGAGCCGCGGGTGGCCGAGAGGGGGATCACGGGGCGGCAGGAGGAGCTGGCCGCGCTGGACGGGCTGCTGGAAGCGGCGGCGGCGGCGGGCCGGACGGGGTTCGCGCTGATCACCGGGGAGCCGGGGGTCGGCAAGACGCGGCTGGCCGAAGAGCTGGTGAGCCGCGCCCGTGCCAGGGGGTTCACGGTCGCGGTGGGGCGGTGCGCGGCGACGGAGGGCGCGCCGGCGTTCTGGCCGTGGGTGACGGTGCTGGAGCGGCTGGCCGACACGCTGCCGCCACTGCCGGCCGACGTGCGCGCGAACCTGCCCGGAGTCGGCTCCGCGACCGGGACCGACCCCGAGGGCGCGAGGTTCCGCACCTACGGAGCGGCGGCACAGGCGCTGACCGCCGGCCGGCGGCCGGTGCTGGTGGTGCTGGACGACCTGCACTGGGCGGACCGGTCCTCGCTGCGGCTGCTGAGCTACCTGGCCGAGTACGTGCTGGACGGCAGGCTGGCCGTGGTGGGCACGGTACGCGACTGGCCGCCGCCGGAGGGGGCGCTGGCCGAGGCGTTCGAGGCGCTGTCGCGCCGGCAGGCGGTGCGGCTGCCGCTGTCCGGCCTTTCGCCGTCCGACCTGGCCGAGCTGACCCCGGCGGGCACGGACGTGTGGGCGATCAGGGACCGTACGAACGGCAATCCGTTCTTCGTCACGGAGCTGATGCGTTACCTCGAAGCCGGATCGCAGGGCCGCGGCACGCTGCCGCTGGGCGTGCGGGACGTCGTGCTCGGCCGGGTGAACCGGCTGCCCGAGCCGTCCGCCGAGTTGTTGCGGGTGGCGGCGGTGGCCGGGCGGGAGTTCGACGTGACGATCGTGGCCGAGGCCGCCGGGCTCGACCTGGACGGGGCGCTGGACCGGCTGGAGCCCGCCATGGCCGCCGCCCTGGTCGCGGAGGGGCGGCCCGGGCGGTTCCGGTTCGTGCACGCGCTGGTGCAGGAGGCGCTCACCGAGGTGGTGCCGGTGCTGCGGCGGGCCCGGCTGCACGCCGCCGTGGCCGCCGCGATCGAGTCGCGTACCGGCGGCTCGGCCTCCGACCGGCTGGCCGCCGCCGCCCATCACTGGTTCCAGGCGATTCCCGCGGGCCACACCGCGCGTGCCTGGCGGGCGGCGTGGCGGGCGGCGGAGGAGGCCAAACGGCTGCGCGCGTACGACGTGGCCGTCGAGCTGCTGGAGCGGGCCGGCCAAGTGGCCGAGGACGACCCCGAGCTGGGCCCGGCCGAGCGGATGGACCTGCTGTTCGCGCTGGCCGAGGCCAGGTTCGGGGCGGGTGACTCGGTGGGGCAGGAGGCCGAGCTGACGCGGCTGCGCCGCCTGGCCAAGCAGGAGGGCGACCGGCGGCGCTGGATCGAGGCCGCGACCGGGTACGGCGGCCGCATCCTGCAACCCTGGAAGGTCTACGGCGACTACGACGCCGATCTGCTGGCGGACCTGACGGAGCTGGCCGCCGACGAAGGGCTGGAACCGTCGGCCCGGGCCCGGGTGCTGGCCTGCCTGGCGCTCCAGGCGTACTACCTGCCGGGGTGTGACCCCGTGGAGCGGGACCGGTGGAGCGCCGAGGCGGCGCGGCTGGCCCGCCAGGAGAACGACGCGACGCTGCTGGGCCGGGTGCTGTTCGCCCGCTACTACGCGCTGCTCGACCCGGGCTCGGTGCGTCAGCGGCTGGAGGCGGGGGAGGAGATGGCCCGCGCCGGACTGGAGGCGGGCGACGACGAGCTGCGCACGATCGGGCTCACCTGCCAGGGCGGCACGCTGCTGGAGCTGTGCCGGGTGCCGGAGGCCCTGGACGTGCTGGCCGAGGCGGAGCGGCTGATCGGCCGTACGCACATGCCGTACCTGCGGATCATCCTCGACTGGCTGCGGCTCGGCGTCATCGTCCACCGCGGTGACCTGGAGGCGGCCGAGTCGCTGCTCGCGGCCACCGCCGCCGAGCAGCGCGCCACCTCGATGTGGGGTCCGGAGAGCACCGCGGCCGGCGCCACCTACCAGGTCGCGCTCATGCGCCTGCGCCGCGGGGAGGCGGATGCGATGCAGCCGCCGCAGGAGATCTCACACGACCAGCTCGACCAGTTCAACCTGGACGGGTACGCCCACTACCTGGTGGTCAGCGGCCGCCTGGAGGAGGCGCGGCGGGTGCTCGGGCCGTGGGAGCGGCAAGCGCCGATCCCGCGCACGTTCGTCTACCTGTTCTGGCTGGTCGTCCGCTGCGAGACCTGGGCGGGGCTGGGCGACCGGCAGGCCTGCGCCGACCTGTACGAGGAGGCGTCCCCGTACGCCGACCGCATGGGGATCGCCGGGCTGAGCTTGCTGATGTGGCCGGTCAGCCGGTCGCTGGCGCAGCTGGCCGAGGCACTGGGCGACGCTGAGGCGGCGCGGCGGCATGCCGAGCACGCCGAGAGCGTGGAACGCGAGCTGGCTCACCCCCACAGGTAGGCCGCGCGCCGCCGGTAGCGACCGCCGGCCAGGGTGTTGAGCAGCACCATCGGCCTGGGGGAGGTCCTGCGCAGATGGGCCTCGACCTCGGGCGGCAGCTCGGAGGTGATCCAGCCGACGAGCGTGATCAGCTTGCGGAAACCGTACTGCTTCATGATCGTCTTGTGCCCCTCCGCGTCCTCCTCCGGGGTGATGTGGGCCATCATCAGCGGGATCCCGTCGGTCTCCTCGTGCGCCAGGTGCGCGCCGAGGGTGTCGGCCAGCGCGCGCAGGGCGGTCATGAGCCGCTCGCGCCGCTCCTCGGACGGGCCGGCGTCGAACGCCTGGAAGGCGTCGGTGCTCTCGCGGATCCAGTGGTCGCAGGCCTCGTGCTCGGCCTCCAGCGCGTCGATCGTGCCGACCGCCTCCGGCGCCCGCTCCCGCAGCCGCGGCCAGACCGTCTCGTCCTCGGCGGTGTGGTGGTGGTGCAGCACGAACAGCACCCACGCGTGGTGCTCGCGCAGGGCGGTGATGCGCCGGCGGTCGCCGAGGCGGACCCGGCCGATCGCGATGATCAGGTGGCCGAGATCGCGGCGGAAGCCGTAGTGCGCCAGGTACATGTTGGTCATGTCGAGCGGCCCCGGCGCGGCGGCGGCCTGACCGGGCAGCGTGATCTGCGGCACGTTCGGGTGTGCGGCGGTGCGCATTGTCGTGCTCCTTCTGGTTTGTCAGGGTGCCGTCATCGTGGCCTCCCGGTCTTGGGCGGCTCTTGAAGACCGGCTCCAAGAACGGCCCAAGACACCGTCATCAGCGTGCGCGGGCATGACCCTCACGCTCCCCACCGCGACGTTCCGGAGCGCCGTGGTGCGCGCCTGCACCTCGCTCACCCGCGACGGGCGGCCCGTCACCCCGGTACGCCGGCCCCGCGGCCGGAACTGTCTGGTTGCTGGATGGGGAGAAGCCAGAATGATGATCTGGTGATGGAGGTCAATCCTCCGAAGGCTTCCCGGGCTTCTTCTGGGAGTTCGACCACGTGAGCACGGCCGAGGTGCCGGTGATCCAGAGGGCGGCGAAGCCGCCGGAGGCGGCCGCGCCGACCATGATCGCGCCGGCCACCTGTGCAAGGCCATCGCCGTCCTGCAAAACCATCGCGTTGCCCAGGCCGCATGAGGCTGAAATAGGTTCAGTGAGTGTTTGAGAAGTTTCCATGTGACGGTGTGGCGGCGTGACGGCATCATCGAGGTAAGTCAAGGTGCGCGGGTGCCGTCTCGCCGTGGGTGTCCGCCCAAACGACAAGGCGGACCTCTACGGCCGGATCGGCCTGAGATCGCGTTCGCTTGGTTGGATCGCGCGGTCGAGGTCGAAGCTCGGTTCAGCGCAGCTTGCCGTAGCGCAAAGCCGCATAGCCGGGCAAGCCACCGAGAACGCGAAGCGACGTATCCTTCGCCCGTGGGACTGCGGTTCAAGACGCGCGAGTCGGACTCGGCGTGGGTCGACATCGTGTGGACATGCACGAGTGAGCAGGTCACTGCAATGACGTCCGTCGCAGGGGTGCGTTGGGGCCTGGTGTTCTGGGAATACGCCGGCCGGGCGTGCACGGGCATCACCGGTCCCGAGACCCGGACCGGCACGGCGCCGGTGCCGGAGGGCGCGACCTTTACGGGCATCGAGTTCGCTGTGGGCACCTCGTTGCGTGCCGTGCCCGCGCCGGCGCTGGTCGACGGTGGCATCGGGCTGCCCGACACCACGCGCCGGACGTTCCGGCTGGACGGCACGCGCTGGGAGACGCCCGGCCCCGACGACGCCGAGGCTCTGGTCGAACGTCTCGTCCGGGCCGGGATCGTGGTCCGTGACCTGCTCTGCGTCGAGGTACTGCGGGGTCACCGCCCATCCGTCTCGGGGCGCACGATCGAACGCCGGTTCCGCGCCGCGACCGGACTGACGCAGGGCACCGTCCGGCAGATCGAGCGCGCCCGCACGGCGGCGCAGCTGCTGGCTGCCGGCGACCCGGCCACCGACGTCGTCGCCAGGCTCGGCTACTGCGACGAGCCGCACCTGGCCCGCGCCTTGCGCTCCTACGTCGGACGCACCGTTAGGCAGCTGCGCGAGGGCGCCGGCGGCGCGATCGCCCTCGACCTGGATCAGCGCCTGACGTCGTAGACCAGCTTCAGGATCCCGTTCGAGTAGCTCTCCGACTCCCGCAGGGTCAGCATGTGCTTGTCCCGGTCGGCCCGGCCGAACAGGCTCTTCCCGGCACCGAGCAGCACGGGAAAGACAAGCAGGTTGTACTGGTCGATCAGCCCCGCGTCCGACAGCCGCCGGGCCAGCTCCGCGCTCCCGTGGATGAAGATCGCACCGCCATCACCCTCCTTGAGCTCCGCGACGTCCTCGGTCGAGCGCAGGATCGTGGTCGGCCCCCATCCGTCGACGATGGCGTCGTCGGACAGCGTGGTCGACACCACGTACTTGGGCAGTTCCTTGTAGTCGGCGTGGTCCTCCGAGCCGGGCCAGACCGCCGCGAACGCCTCGTAACTGCGACGGCCGAACATCAGCGCCGTCGTGTCGGTGAGCTCCTCACCCTTCAGCGACCAGGCTTCGGGGACGAACTCGAGGTCCTTGACCACCCACCCGCCGCTGCGGTGTTCTTCCCCCGGCCCGCCGCCAGGCGAGTCCACGATGCCGTCGAGCGACATGAAACCGGTGTAGACCAAGTTACGCACTGTGCCGTCTCCTCATGCTCGGGCGAGCTGCCGGGTCCACGCTAGATCACGGCCGCGGTAGCTGTCTTGGACGGAAACGACAGCGGGTCCGAAACGCGCACGCCCGGCCCCGGACGCCCACCCGGCATCCCCAACCGCCGGTCCGCACCCCGCTACGACGTCGGCAAGATCGTCGAACGCGGCCGCACCCTGGTAGCCCTACAACAGGCTCAGGCCGTGGGAGAGGGTGGGGCCGGGGCGTGGAGGGTCAGCATGATGTGCTGGTCCTCGCCGTGCCGCACCGTGCCGGACCGCTGGAAGCCGACCTTCTCCAGGAGCCGGACGGAGCCGGTGTTGCCTTCGTACGGGTCGGCGTAGAGGGGACGGGTCTTCTCCTGCTGGAGGAAGAGCGTCAGGGCCCGGGTGCCGATGCCGCGGCCCCAGAACTCGCGGCCGAACCAGTAGCCGATGAAGCGCCGCTCATCCTCCCACCAGGCCACGATGTTTCCGGCCAGCTCGCGGTCGACGAGGACCGCCTGCACCAAGACGGTGGGGTCGGCCAGGATCCGGGTGGCCCAGTGGTGGAGGAAGCGCTCCCGGGGGCGGGGCGGGAACCTGGACCTCCGGGCCGCCTCCGGGTCGTGCTCCTGCGCCAGAAAGACCTCCAGATCGGCCTCCACGACGTCTCTCAACCGCACGTCATCGCTTCGCTCGCTCATGGCGAGGGAGTCTGGCATACGGCACCGACAAACTCAGCGGGCGCGGCGCAGGCGGAGGAAGTCGCTGACCACGTACTCGCCCAGACGCTCGGCGCTCGGCGAGAAGACGCGGCCACCGTTCCTGCGGGCCACCTCGTCCACGAACTCCTTCAGCCGGTCGTCGGCGGCCAGCATGAAGACGTTGATCGTCGCCCGCCGCCGGGTCATCTTGTCGACCTCGGCCAGCGTGAGCTCCAGCGTCTCGTGCGACGGCGGCCACTCGAACGCCGACCTGCCGTTGCGCATGAGGTGGGCCGTGGGCTCGCCGTCCGTGACCACCAGCACCACCGGCTCGAAGTCGGGGTGGCGGTCGAGGTGGCGGCCGGCGATCAGGAGGGCGTGGTGCAGGTTGGTGCCCTGGACCATGTCCCAGTCGAGGCCGGCCAGCTCGTCGGGCTGCAGCACCCTGGCGTAGTTGGAGAAGCCGATGATCTGGACCGCGTCCTGCGGGAACTTGGACGCCACCAGCGCCTGGAGCGCCAGCGCCGTCTGCTTGGCGGCGGCCCAGGTGCCCCGCAGGGCCATCGAGTACGACAGGTCCACGAGGAGGCAGACGGCCGCGGCGGTGCGGCGCTCGGTCTCGGCCACCTCGAAGTCGTCCACCGAGAGGCGGACCCTGACGCGCCTGCCCGAACCGGCGGGCCCCGCGTCGCGCACAGCGGCCCCCGCGTCGCGGACGGCGGTGCCCGGGGTGGCGACGCCGCCGCTGCGCACGCCGTTCACCAGCGTCCGGACCACGTCGATGGGCTGCTCGTCGCCGAAGCGCCACGGCCGGGTCGAGCCCGTCAGCTCCCCGGCCGAGCCCGCGTCGTGCTGGTCGTGGTCGCCGCGGCGGCCCGCGTCGAGGGAGGAGAACACGCGGCGCAGCGCCGTCTCGCCCAGGCGGCGGACCGCCTTGGGGGTGAGCTCCAGCTTGCCCCGGCGGCGCAGGAGGTAGCCCTGCTCCTCCAGCTCGCGTTCGATGCGCTTGAGCGCCTCCAGGTCGTCCACGGCCGAGCGGCCGAGCGCGCGGCGTATGGCGGACTCGTCGATGTCGTCCAGCCTGGCGCCCGGGTAGTCCTGCCGCAGGGCGGTCTCCAGCTGGGTGAGGTCGGCCAGCTCCTCCAGGGCCGTGACCGCGTCGCCCATGCCGAGGGGCTCTTCGCCGGTGAGGCGTTCGGGGGCGTTCCACGCCAGGTCGGGGCGGCGGGCGTAGAGGGCCTCGCCGAGACGGCGCATCTCGTCGGAGAGCCCGGCCTGGTCGAGGGTCTGGTTGATCAGGCCGGCGAGCTCCTCGCGCTGGCGCGGGGTCATCGAGGCCAGCATGCGCTGCGTGGCGGCGGCGCGGCGGGCCAGGATGTCGACGAGCTCCTCGAGGTTGCGCGGCTTTTCGGGGAACAAATCGCCATATTTCCCCATGAAGTCGTCAAAATCGGCCTGGGTGTGCTGGCCGCGGGAGTCCTTGTCCAGCATCTCGTTCAGGTCCGCCATCATCTGGCGGACGCGTTCCATCGCCTCGGGGTCGGGGTTGGCGAGGGCGTCCCGCAGGCCCCTGAACTGGCTGTCCAGGACCTCGCGCCGCAGCAGGTCGCGCAGTTCCTCGAACGTCTGGCGCGCCGCCGAAGAGCGCCACTCGTACGTGCTCAGCTCCTGGATCGCGCTGGCCGTGTCCTCGGGCAGCGCGTCGAGCCCGGTCTCCCGCAGCCGCGCGTCGTCGGACGGGTCGGGGAACAGCTCGGCCCGCTCCTGCCCGATGGCCTTGTCGAGCAGCGCCCGCGCCTTCTCCAGCGTGCCGTCGAGCCGTCCGCGCTCACGCAGGTCGCGCCGGCGCCGGCGCACCTCCCTGAGCATGTCGTCCAGCCCGCGGCGGTCCTGCGTCCCGGGCAGGCCGCGCTTGAGCAGGTCGCGCAGGGCGTGGACCGGCGTCGAACCGGACAGGATCGCGTCGCCCATCTCGTCGAGGGCCGCCCGCACGTCGTAGGGCGGGGCGAGGGGATCGGGGCCGTCGTGGTACTCACCATAGCGAAAGGCCATCACGCACCCACGCTAACCCGATCCGGCCGTTTACGCGTCCCCGAAGACCTCCCACACCTCGTTGACGCCGCCGGCCTCGGAGGTGTAGTCGATCTTCACCAGTACGGGGTGCTCCGCCGTCTTGAGCGCCTTGGTCAGGTCCGCCGAGGTGCACGACTTCTTGCCGAGCCCCTGCTTGTCGGCGTTGACCGGCTTGCCCGCCAGCCACCCGTCCCGGCAGCGCGCGGTGGCCCGGTAGAAGCTCGTGGCGTGCGTGTACCCGAGCTTGACCGCCTTTCCGCCGGTCGTGAACAGGACCGTCGTGTCGTTGACGCGCTTGAGCGTGCCGCGGGCGGTGCGCGCGCCCGGCCACTCGGTGACCAGAAACTCGTTGATCTTGACGGCGGCCGTGCCCCGGTATTCGACGCGGAGCGGGACGGGGCCGCGGGCCAGCCCGTCGGTCAGATCCCCGGGTTCGCAGGCCGTCCGGCCCAGCCCCTTGGCGTCGAGGGCCACCTGGCCTTCGGTCTCCTTCAGGTCGCACGCCACCGTGACCCGGCCGAAGGAGGCGCCGGTGTAGTCGAGCCGCACCTCCTGCGCCCCGGCCACCGGCTTGAGCCGGTAGCTCCGGAACTCGCCCTTCCGCACGAAAGCGGCTGACTTGGGGACGATCCGCAGGTGCCCCTTCCCGTCGGCCCAGGCGTACCCGTACACGACCTTGGCCGCCGTGGCCTCGGCGGAGGCGGGCACGGCGACGAAACCCATGGCTAGAGCGGTGGCACAGGCAAGCAGGCGCATGGGCGGCCTCCCGGTCGGCGTGATCAGCTATCCACTATGACGCGGAAGACCGCCGATATGTTCATGTGCGGTAGACGCTCACTCCGTCAAGGTCTTCCTTGGACAGGCGCCGCATGAGGTAAAGACCCTCCAGCGCGAACTCCAGGGCTGCTGCCGCGTGCCCCGGCGACTCCTCGCCCGCGCCCATGCCGAGCCTGGACATGACCTTCGCCAGGCCCGTGACCGGGCCCATCCGGTGGAGCAGCTCGCCGGCGGGGACCAGCTCGCCCGACTCCACCTGGGCGCCCTCGGAGAACTTGTCGATGATCGCCGACAGGTCCATGCCGCCCAGCCGGGTCCTGAACGTCTCCGCCGTGGCCCGGCGCAGCAGGTGGGCGAGGATCTCGGTCTCCCTGCCCTCCTCGCTCACCTCGAACTCCACCTTGCCCCGCAGGCTGTGGACCACCGAGGCCAGGTCGACCACGCGCGTGACGGCCTGCTCCTCGCCCTGCAGCGCCGCCCTGCGCACGGCCGAGGCCGCGGCGGTCTCGGCGGCGGCGATCGAGAAGCGCGCCGACACGCCGGAACGGGCGTCCACCGCCGTGGACTCGCGTACGAGCCGGGTGAACCTGGCGATGACCTCGATCAGGTGTTCGGGGACGTCGGCCCCGATGTCCGGCACGGACTCCTGGCGGATGAGCGTCAGCTCGTCCTCGACGGTCAGCGGGTAGTGGGTGCGGATCTCGGCGCCGAAGCGGTCCTTCAGCGGGGTGATGATCCGGCCCCTGTTGGTGTAGTCCTCGGGGTTGGCGCTGGCGATGAGCAGGATGTCGAGCGGGAGCCGCAGGTTGTAGCCGCGTACCTGGATGTCGCGCTCCTCCAGCACGTTGAGCAGCGACACCTGGATGCGTTCGGCCAGGTCGGGCAGCTCGTTGACGGAGAAGACGCCGCGGTTGGTGCGGGGGACGAGGCCGTAGTGGACGGTCTCGGGGTCGCCCAGGGTGCGCCCCTCAGCGATCTTGATCGGGTCGACGTCGCCGATCAGGTCGCCCACGGAGGTGTCGGGCGTGGCGAGTTTCTCGCCGTAGCGCTCGTCGCGGTGCTTCCACGCGACCGGCAGCTCGTCCCCCAGCTCCCGCGCGAGAGCCTGACAGCGCGTGCAGGCCGGCGCGTACGGATGGTCGTTGATCTCGCAACCTTCGACGACTGGGGTCCATTCGTCCAGCAGACCGGTGATGGTGCGGATGAGCCGGGTCTTGCCCTGGCCGCGCTCACCGAGGAGGACCAGGTCGTGCCCGGCGAGCAGGGCCCGCTCCAGGTGTGGCAGGACGGAGTCGTCGAAGCCCACGATGCCGGGGAATCGTGGCTCGCCTGCCCGCAGCTTGGCAAGCAGGTTCTCCCGGACTTCGGCTTTGACGGTGCGATGAACGTGGCCGCTCTCTCGCAACTCGCGGAGAATACGTGGCTGATGCACGGGAACGAGACTACGTCCCCCGCGCGCAATGCGGCAGAGAGTTTCGCATCTGGCGCAGATTTCGGATCTCGACCATTGCGTGACGTTTCGTGCGCGTGCTTGTCCTTTTAGTGGGGAGAATCGGGCCTAGGGAACTTTGACATGTCGAGGGAGGCGAGACTCGTGGCCGTTATGACTAGCCGCTTCGCCGACGGCCTCGCCGTGGGTTCCGACCTGGTGGGGGCCGCGGAGACCGCCGTGGGCCAGGCCCTGTCGAGGCTCAGTGGCCGGGCCGACCTGGTCTGTTTCTTCATCTGCGGCGATGATCCCGAGGACGTCGCGCGGGCCGGTGAGGCCGCTATGAGGCTCGCGCCCGACGCGCACGTGGTCGGATGCAGCGCCACGGGGGTGATCGGCGACGGGCAAGGGGTCGAACTGCTGCCCGCGGTGAGCGCGTGGGCGGCGACCTTGGACGGCGCCCGGCTGACGACCTTCCAGCTGGAGACGCTGGCGGCCGAGGACAGGTTCGTGGTGGTCGGGCTGCCCGAGCGGGGCGCCGATGATCATGTCGCGATCCTGCTGGCCGATCCGTACACGTTTCCGACCGACGCCTTCGTCGAGCGCTCCGTCGATGTGCTCGGCGACCTGCCGTTGATCGGCGGGCTGGCCAACGGGTTGCAGGGACGGGGCTCCGTACGGCTGTTCGCCGACGGCGAGGTCTACACCGAGGGCGCGATCGGCGTGCTGATCAGCGGCCCGGTCAGGATCAGCACCGTCGTCAGCCAGGGCTGCCGCCCGATCGGCCCCAGCATGGTCGTCACCGCGTCGGAGGACAACCTGCTGCTGGAGCTGGCCGGGCAGCCCGCGCTGGCCCGGCTGGAGGACATCGTCAGCGAGCTGGACGAGGACGACCGCGAGCTGGTCGCCTCCGGCCTGCAGATCGGCGTGGCCATGGACGAGTACGCCGAGCGCCACGAACGCGGCGACTTCCTCATCAGGGGAGTCATCGGCATCGATCCGGAACGCGAGGCCGTGGCCATCGGCGACATCGTGGAGATCGGCAGGACCGTGCGCTTCCAGGTACGCGACGCGGCCACCGCCGACGAGGACCTGTACGACCTGCTGGACGCCCATCGGGAGCAGCTCGGCAAGGTGGACGGGGCGCTGCTGTTCTCGTGCAACGGACGGGGCTCGGCCATGTTCGGCACGGCCGACCACGACCCGGTCGCCCTGCGTGACACGCTGGGGCCCATCGGCATGGCCGGCTTCTTCGCCGCCGGCGAGGTCGGGCCGGTGGCGGGCCACAACCATGTGCACGGGTTCACGGCGTCCGTCCTGGTTTTCTCCAGCCCGGGCTCGTGACAGCCGCCTGAAGGCCCGGCGGCCCCGTCTGCTCGGGAGGACCGCCGGGCCTCAAGCCGCCCGGGGCGGCCTCGGGGAGGTGCCAGGCCTGGCCAGGGCCCGGGCCGGCCCTGGCGCGGGTGGGTTACTCGGTCGCCGAGTCGGTGCTGGGACCCTGGCTGTCGTCCCCGGTGTTGGTGTGGAAGCCGCCCCCGCCGTCCTGGGCGTCGGGATCGGGCATCGCGGTCGGCTCGCAGGGCGCGACCGGCCCCTTCACGATGGTGAGCGACATCCCGAACGGCGGCTGGTCGTCGCCGGCCTTGCTCTTCGAGACGGCCATCACCAGCGTCGAGCCCTCCGGAACCTCCCCCTTCTCGATCATGAACGAGGTCACGTTGTCCGACCGGCCGAAGCTCACCGCGAACTCGCCCGGACCGTTCCCGTTCGCGCCACGCGGCGTCTTGCAGGTCTGCCCCTCGGGCAGGTAATCGACGATCGCCTTGACCCCGGCGTCGGCCAGGTCGGCCTGCAGCCCCTCCGGGTCGTTGAACTTGTTGATCCGCACGGTGATCACCCCGTTGGCCCCCGTGGTCACCGCGTACGCCGGGCTGCCGCCGAGCCCGGACAGCACCACCACCGTCGCGGTGGCGGCCGCCGCGACCCCCGCCAGCGCGGCGGACAGCCCCACGAAGCGCCGCCGGGAGCCGCCGCGCCCGGCCGGTGTCACAGTCGTCGTCACGTCGTCCTCCGCCATTCTGGTCGTGATCTCTTCCTTGAGTGCGCCGAGGAGGCGCTCCTCGAAATTGCTCATGCCTGTCCCTCCACGTACACAGGTGCCGACGGCGTGCTTCCTGGCCGAGCTCCGCCCGGCGGGCTGAGATGGATGTCCTCGCTTCGCTGCGGATCCATCTCAGCGACGCCTTCAAGGGCCCGTCTCGCCCGGTGCAGCCTGACTCGTACGGTCACCTGCCGGATCCCCAGGATCTCGGCGACCTCGGCGACGGTGAGCTGGTCGATCGCGACGAGCTCCAGCACCGCGCGCTCGCCCTCCGGCAGGCCGCGCATGGCCTCCAGGGAGCCGCGCATCCGGCGCTCGGCGTCGATCCGCTCCTCCATCCGCACGAGGTCGTCGTCGTCCATCAGCCGGCGGCCGGCGACGCGGCCGGTCGCCCGCGCCTCCCGGGCGGCCTGCCGATGCCGGGCCGACACGACGTTGCGCGCGACGCCGTACAGCCAGGCGATCTCGGTGCCCCGGCCGGGCGCGTAGGTGTGCGCCGAGTCAAGCACCGCCAGGAAGATGTCCGCCGTCAGGTCGGCGGCGAGGTGAGGGTCGCTCACCCGCCGGACCACGAAACGCATGACGGCATCGACGTGGCGGCGATAGAAGGCCTCAAAGGCCGCAGGGTCTTCGTTGAGGCGCACTGGCCTCGCTCCCTTCGTCGTTCGCCTTACATCCGTACTTGGACCGAGCGACGAGAAGCGTTTCCCCGCAGGTCAGCTGGGGCGGCGGGGCTGGAAGAGCCAGGCGTCGAAGAGCGGGCGGAGGTTTTTGCCCGACAACTGCTCGGAGAGGGCGATGAACTCCTCCGTCGTGACGTGACCGTAGCGGTGGTCGGCGGTCCACGTCTTGAGCAGCCTGAAGAAGGTGTCGTCGCCGATCGCGTCGCGCAGGGCCTGCAGCGTCATGGCACCGCGCGTGTAGACCGACGCGTTGAACAGGTCGGAGGGCTTGGCCCGCCCCGGCGGGTAGGCCCACATCGGGTCGTCGGCCGGGCGGGCGTGGAGGTCCTTGAAGATGGCCTTCGCGGTCTTCGTGTCCTTGTGCTCCTGCCACAGCCACTCCGCGTACGTGGCGAAGCCCTCGTTGAGCCAGAGGTCCTTCCAGCGCTTGAGGGTGAGGCTGTCGCCGAACCACTGGTGGGCCAGCTCGTGCGCGATGATGGTCGCGTCGGGCTCGAAGCCTCCGTAGAGCGGCTTGGTCTGGTTTTCCAGCGCGTAGCCGGCCATGTAGTCGTCGATGACGCCGCCGGTCGAGGAGAACGGGTAGGGGCCGAAGATCGTCGACCAGTAGTCGGTGACCTCGCCGGAGAGCTGGTAGAGCTTTTCGAGCGAGCTCTTGAACTTGGGATCGACGGCGGCGAACTCCGGGATGCCGCCGGGGGTGCGGCCCTGGCGCAGGTCGAACTTGCCGAGCGTGGCGGTCGCCAGGTAGGTCGCCATCGGGTGGAGCTCGCGCCACCGGTAGGTGGTCTTGCCGCCGGCGGTCGTCGGCCGGCCCTGGAGCTCCCCGTTGGACACGGCGGTCAGCCCGGCGGGCACGGTGATCGCGAAGTCGAACGTGGCCTTGTCGGCAGGGTGGTCGTTGTTGGGGAACCAGGTCTTGGAGCCGTTGGGCTCGGAGGCGACGAACGCGCCGTCCGGGGTCGGGATGAACCCGTACGTGCCGAGGTTGTCGCTGTCCTCGGCGGCCTTGGGACGCCCCGCGTAGACGACCTTGACGGTGAAGCGGGACCGGTTGCCGAGCGGGCGGGAGGGGGTCACGGTGAGCTCGTCGCCCTTCCGCCTGAACCTCGCCGCCGCGTTGTCGACGGTGACCTGGCGCACGTCGTAGCCGGCGAGGTCGAGGTTGAAGCTCGACAGGTTCTGGGTGGCGGCGGCCTGGATGGTGGTCCGCCCTTCGAGCTGCTTGGTCTTCGGGGTGTAGTCGACGGCCAGGTCGTAGTGGGACACGTCGTAGCCGCCGTTGCCGTCCTCGGGGAAGTCGGGGTCGCCGATGCCGGCGGCGCCCGGTCGGTAGTCGGTGACGGCGGGCGGGTCGTCCGCGCTCGCCGCCCGGCCGTCGGTGGGCGCACAGGCCAGCACACTCAGCGTGGCCAGCAGTGCCACCCCGCGTCTGTCGAAACGCATTGGCAACACGCCCCTTCGGATCGTGACCAAAATCTTACGCTGAGTCAGGCGTTCACCACGACCGTCCTGGCGGCCTTGTCATGGACCGCCTGTTTGCGAGGGTCGAAGAGGATCCAGCCGAGGTCCACCAGCGAGCCTACGCAGCAGACCCAGGCGAGCGCGGTCTCGACGATCTGTCTCACCGCGGCCTGCGCCACGGTGATCCGCGCGCCGTTCTCCTGCACGACCCGCATGCCGAACAGCCTTTTGCCCAGGGTCTGGCCGTTCCAGAAGGCGTGCAGGAGCCAGAAGTACAGGAAGGCCACGAGTCCGGCCAGGAAGGTGTGCTCCACCGGGTAGCGGTCCCAGGCCCCTCTGCTCCGGTCCCAGACGTACTCCCAGCTCGACCAGGTGAAGGGGGCGGAGATGACGTTGACGATGAGCCAGTCGAGGACGCCGGCGAACAACCGTCGCCAGCGTCCCGCCAGTCCCGGTGGTGTTCCCATGATGTCCTGATGACCACCACTAAGTCGGGACAAACTATAGATTGCCCCTTCGTTCCTGCTCCCGCTCGATCGCCTCGAACAGCGCCTTGAAGTTGCCCTTACCGAATCCCAGCGAGCCGTGCCGCTCGATGAGCTCGAAGAAGACCGTGGGCCTGTCCTGCACCGGCTTGGTGAAGATCTGCAGCAGGTAGCCGTCCTCGTCGCGGTCCACGAGGATCTTCCGCCGCTTCAGCTCCTCGATCGGCGCCCGCACCTTGCCGATGCGCTCGCGCAGCTCGGGGTCGTCGTAGTACGAGTCGGGCGTGTCCAGGAACTGCACGCCGGCCGCCCGCATGTGGTCGACCGTGGTCAGGATGTCGTTGGTGGCCAGGGCGATGTGCTGCACCCCGGGGCCGCCGTAGAACTCCAGGAACTCGTCGATCTGCGACTTCCTGCGGCTCACGGCCGGCTCGTTCAGCGGGAACTTGACCTTGCGCGTGCCGTCGGCGACGACCTTGGACATGAGCGCCGAGTACTCGGTGGCGATGTCGTCACCGACGAACTCCGCCATGTTCGTGAAGCCCATCACCTTCCGGTAGAACTCCACCCACTCGTCCATCTTGCCCAGCTCGACGTTGCCGACGCAGTGGTCGATCGCCTGGAAGAGCCGCCCGCCCTTCGTCGCCGGCGGCGCCACCAGCGGCTCGGCGGCCACGTAACCGGGCAGGTGGGGGCCGCCGTAGTTGGACCTGTCGACCAGCGTGTGGCGCGTCTCACCGTAGGTGGCGATGGCCGCGACCTGCACCTTGCCGTGCTCGTCCTCCATCGTGTACGGCTCCGCCAGCCCCTCGGCCCCGTGGGCGACCGCGTACGCGTACGCCGCCTCCACGTCGGGCACCTGGATCGCCAGGTCGATCACCCCGTCGCCGTGCTCGGCCACGTGCCTGGCCAGGTCCGTTCCAGGGCGGACCGCGGCCCGGAACTCGAACGTGGCGCCGCCCGAGACCAGCACGTACGCGACCTCGTCCCGGCTGCCGTTCTCGGGCCCGCGGTAGGCCACCAACCTCATGCCGAACGCGGTCGAGTAGTAGTGGGCGGCCTGCTTGGCATTGCCCACGGCGAACACGACGGCGTCCATGCCGTTGACCGGAAAGACATCATTCATACTGGCAACTCTCGATATCCCTGAGCTCAGTGCGCAAGAGTTACTTCAATCGGTGGACAATCTGCCTAGCAGCGCTCCGAGATATCCGGTAAATCTGTACAGTATGACGATCGATGAGCTGGACGCCAGGTTGATCGCCCTCATGACGGAGGAGCCCCGCCTGGGAGTGCTCGAGTTCTCGCGCAGGCTCGGCGTGGCCCGCGGCACCGTTCAGGCCCGGATGGACCGGTTGATCGCCAGGGGCGTGATCACCGGGTTCGGGCCGGACGTGTCGCCGGAGGCGCTCGGCTATGACGTCACCGCGTTTGTCAGCATGGAGATAAGACAGGTCGCCGGACACGACCCGGTGGCCGACCGGCTGGCCGCCATTCCGGAGGTGCTGGAGGTGTACACGATCACCGGCGACAGCGATCTTCTCTGCCGCGTGGTGGCGCGAACAAATGCCGATTTGCAGCGGGTTATCGACCGAATCGTTGATGTACAGGGTGTGCTCCGGACTAATTCGATCATCGCCCTGGACACCCCGGTTCCCTATCGAGTGCTGCCGTTGGTCGCCGATGTTCCGCGTCGCGGTGACCGGTAGCCGTACTATCGCTAGGGGACGAGGCACCGTTATCGATCGTTTAGCCTTGACATTCGCCCAGCACATGAGGGGTGACAAGGGGGGTCGAGGGTGCGGAGCGGCGGTGGTAACGGGATGCGAAAACGACGAGTACTCCGACTTCTACTGATTTCATTTGGCGCGGGAATCCTCGTACTCGTCGGGCTTTTCGCGGTCGCATGGGCGCTGACGCCCATTCCCGATTCCACGCAGAAGCAGGCCACCGCGCAGGGTTCGGTGATCTATTACCGCGACGGCAAGACCGTGCTCGCCCGCCAGGGCGTCGACCGCAAGAGCGTCGAGCTGGCCAAGGTGCCCAAGCACGTGCAACAGGCGGTCATCGCGGCCGAGAACCGCTCCTTCTACGAGGACGGCGGCGTCTCGGTCAAGGGCACCGCGCGGGCCGTCTGGTCCACCGTCACCGGGCAGCAGCTCCAGGGCGGTTCGACGATCACCCAGCAGCTCGTGCGCAACTACTACAGCGGCCTCAGCCAGGAACGTTCCGTCACCCGGAAGTTCAAAGAGATCCTCATCGCGATCAAGGTCGACCAGTCCAAGTCGAAGGACTGGGTGCTCGAGCAGTACCTCAACACGATCTACTTCGGCCGTGGCGCCAACGGCGTCCAGTCGGCCGCCCGCGCCTACTTCGGCAAGGACGTCGGCCAGCTCAGCGTGGCCGAGGGTGCCTACCTCGCGGCGGTGATCCAGCAGCCCAGCCGCTTCGCCGACCCCAAGGGCCCCGACCTGGCGGCGGCCCAGGAACGCTGGAAGTCCGTGATCGACGCGATGGGCCAGACCGGCATGCTGACGCCCGCCCAGGTCGCCGACCAGCGCTTCCCCAAGCTCACGGCGCCGAAGAAGCCGTTCGAGCTCAAGGGGCAGGCCCAGTACATGCTGGAGCAGGTGACGGCCGAGCTCAACCGGCGCGGCTACTCCGACGAGGACATCAACGGCGGCGGGCTGAAGATCGTCACGACGTTCGACAAGAAGCTCATGCAGGCCGCCCAGCGGGCCGTCAAGGACGTGCTGCCCGACGCCACGCCCAAGAAGGTCCACACGGGGCTGGCGGCCGTCGATCCGGCCACCGGTGAGATCGTCGCGTTCTACGGCGGCAGCCCCGCGCAGTCCCAGTACGACAGCGCGTTCTCGGCCAAGGTCCAGGCCGGGTCGACGTTCAAGCCGTACACGCTGGCGGCGGCGCTCGAAAACGGCTTCGACCTGTCCACCAGGGTCGACGGCAACTCGCCGATGCGCGTGGCGTCCGACCCGAAGCCGATCCCCAACGACAGCGACCGCTCCTACGGCGAGATCGACCTGGTGCAGGCCACCCAGAACTCGGTCAACACCGCGTTCGTGGACCTCGGCCAGAAGGTCGGCCTGGACAAGGTCGCCGCCGTCGCCGAGAAGGCGGGCATCCCCAAGACGCAGCTCGAGAAGCAGCAGAGCTACGCGTCCTTCCCGCTCGGCGTCTCCTCGGTCAGCGCCGTCCAGAACGCCTCGGGCTTCTCCACGTTCGCCAACAAGGGCGTGCACATGGAGGCCCACGTGGTGATGTCGGTCACAGACGCCGAGGGCAAGAAGAAGACCGTCGAGCCGGTCTCGACGCGGGTGGTCGGCGAGCAGGCCGCCGGGGACGCCACGTACGCGATGCAGCAGGTCGTCAAGTACGGCACCGGCACCGCCGCCCGGCTCTACGACCGCCCGGTGGCCGGCAAGACGGGCACCACGGACAAGTCGAAGAGCGTCTGGTTCAACGGGTTCACGCCGCAGCTCGCCGTCGCCGTCGACATGTTCAGGGAGGACAACGCCACCGTCACGATCCCCGGGTACGGCACGCAGTTCGGCGGCCAGCTCCCGGCGCAGATCTGGCGGGCGTTCATGACCGAGGCCATGGCGGGCAAGCCGGTCGAGGAGTTCCCCGAGCCGTCCGACTACGGCTGGGGCCCCGACTACTCGTCGCCCGACCAGAACCAGGACGGTCCCCAGCAGGACTACACGCCGCCGCGCAACCCGAACGACTGGTTCGACAACACGCCCGAGCCCGACATCACCGCGCCCCCGTCCACGGACGGCCCGCCGGTGACGGATCAGCCGAGCGACAACGGGCCGCAGCAGGACCAGCAGCAGCCCGACGAGCAGACCGGCCCGCCGTCCACGCAGCAGCAGACGCCCGACCAGCCCACGACCGGGGGCGACACGATCAACGACACCAACACGGGCCGCCCGCAGTCGGGTTAGCGCGCCGCGCCCAGCTCCGCCCGCAGGTCATCGACCGTCGTCACGGGCAGGCGGCAGGTGAACCCCTTGCACACGTACGCGGCAGGCGCCCCGCCGACCAGCCCGCGCCCCTCCAGCAGCTCCGGGAAGTCGCCGGGGCCGCGGGCGACCACCAGCCCCGGCACGTCGGCCAGCAGCGCCTCTCTGTGCAGCTCCGCCGTGCGCGGGTCGTCGGCCGGGCCGATCACGGCCACCTCCACGGGCCCGTCCAGCGCCGCCCGCGCCACCGCGAGGCCCCAGCCCGCGAACCTGGCGTGCCCCGTGGCCAGCACGGACACCGCGCCGAGCGCGGCCTGGGCGGCCTCCCTGTGCCGCGTGGAGCCGGTCAGCGCGCCGTAGGAGAGCAGCGCGCCCGCGGCCGCGAACTGGCCCGACGGGGTGGCGTTGTCCGTGGGGTCCTGCGGCCGCTGGAAGAGCCGTTCGGAGTCGTCGGCCGTGTCGTAGAAGCCGCCCGTGTCGTCGGCGAACCTGTCGAGCACCGTGTCCAGCAGCGAGCCCGCCAGCCGGAGCCACCGGGCCTCGCCGGTCACGCCGTACAGGGAGATCAGGCCCTCGGCCAGGTTGGCGTAGTCCTCGAGCACCCCGGCGTTGGTGCCCGCTCTGCCGTCCTTGGACGTCCGCAGCAGCCTGCCGTCCGCCATGTGCGTGCTCGCGAGCAGGCCGGCCGCGGCCGTGGCCGCCGCCACGAGGTCGGGGCGCTCGAACACCACGCCGGTCTCCGCCAGGGCCGCGATGGCCAGGCCGTTCCACGAGGCCACGACCTTGTCGTCGCGCCCCGGGCGTACGCGCCGGTCCCTGGCGGCCAGCAGCCGCTCGCGGACGCTCGCGTAGCGCGCCGGGTCGTCGGGGTCGCGCGGGAGCTGCAGGACGGACGTGCCGTGCTCGAACGTGCCGGTCACCTCGAACAGCTCCTGCGCCCAGCGCCCGTCGTCCTCGCCGAGCACCTCGCGCAGCTCCTCGGGCGTCCAGACGTAGAACTTGCCCTCCACGCCCTCGCTGTCGGCGTCGAGCGCGGAGGCGAACCCGCCCTCCTCGGTGCGCATCTCCCGCAGCAGCCAGTCGGCCGTCTCCAGCGCCACCCGCCGCGCGAGCTCGCCGCCGCCCGCCTTCCACCAGTGCGTGTAGACGCGCAGCAGGAGCGCGTTGTCGTAGAGCATCTTCTCGAAGTGCGGCACGACCCATTCCGCGTCGACGCTGTAGCGGGCGAACCCGCCGCCGAGCTGGTCGTACAGGCCGCCGCGGGCCATCGACCCGAGCGTCTTGCCGCTCATCTCGCGCTCGCCTGAGCGCAGCAGGAACTCCAGCACCATGGACGGCGGGAACTTGGGAGCCCTGCCGAAGCCGCCGTTGACGCCGTCGAACTCCTGGCCCAGGTTGCGCATGGCGAGCGCCAGCGTCTCCTCCTTGGGCACGGCCCCGCTGGGCAGCGTGGTGTTCGTGGTGAGCGCCTCCACCACCTTGGCGCCCTGCTGCAGCACGGACTGCCGGTCGCCGACCCACACGTTGTGCACCTCGGTGAGCAGGCGCTGGAAGTGGGGGCGCGGGAAGTAGGTGCCGCAGTAGAACGGGTGGCCCTCGGGAGTGGCGAACACCGTCATCGGCCAGCCGCCCTGGCGCGTCATCGCCTGGGTGGCGCCCATGTAGACGGCGTCCACGTCCGGCCGCTCCTCGCGGTCGACCTTGATGTTGACGAAGTGCTCGTTCATGAGGCGCGCGGTGCCGGGGTCCTCGAAGCTCTCGTGCGCCATCACGTGACACCAGTGACACGCTGAGTAGCCGACGCTGATCAGGAGCGGCACGTCCCGCCGCCTGGCCTCCGCGAACGCCTCCTCACCCCAGGGGTGCCAGTCCACGGGGTTGTCCGCGTGCTGCAGCAGGTAGGGGCTCGTGGCGTCTTTCAAGCGGTTCATCAGGACCTCCACTGATCAGCCTAGTCCGCCCCCGCCCTGCCGCTCTCCCGCCACTGCCTCGGTGCTCGGACGGGGGCGCTCCCCGAACGAGAGCAGGGGGCGGCTGACTGGGAAGGCCGGGACGGGCTAGGTTACGGGGCGTGGATATGGACTTCGTCTGCGCACACGCCGGCCGCCCGGTCGGCGCCGTCACCCGCAGGGACGTGGCACGCGCCCTGCTGGCCGTTCCCTCTGGGGTGGCGCTGGTGGCGCTGCCCGACCTGCGGCGCGCGATGATGGCGGCGGGCAACCCGCTCTCCCGCCCGTTCTGGGAGTCCGCCAAGGCCACGCTCAGCTCGATCGAGTCGGGTGTCGCCACGGTCGGCGACGTGCAGCGCTGGGTCGAGTCCACCGGCACCGAGCCGATCCTCATGACGCCCAGCTACTTCGTCTGGCCGGAGGAGGACGAGCGCGGGCCCGTGGCGGTGGAGATGTTCGGCCGGCTGGTCACGTACCTGGAGGAACGGGTCGAGGCCGGTGAGATCGACCCCGACGCGCTGGCGGAAGGCGATCGGGCGGCCCGCGGCGCGTACGAGGAGCTGCAGGAGCGCTGGCTCGGCACGCCGCTGGCCGACGGCAGGGTGCCCGGATACGCGGTGAGCGACGAGCTGGACGAGGAGTCGTTCGCGATCTGGGACGAGGAGGAGGCGTTCGCGCTGTCGGAGCTGCGGCGGATCGTCGCCGGCCTGCCCGCGCAGCCCGAGCTGCCCGCCGGCGAGCTGGACGCGGCGGCGGCGCGCCTGCGCGCGCTGCTCGCCCTGCCCGGATACCCCGCCAACGTGCTGCGGGCGTGCGCCGGGTTCGAGGACGGCCCGATGCCGGACGACGACGGTGAGCTGTGGCTGGCGGTGGCGGCGGGCATCGCGGGGCCGATCTCGGACCTGTCGGAGAGCGGGGACCTGCTGGAGGAGTTCGTCGATATGGACGGGGAGCTCACCCTGGAGGACGCGACGCTGGCCAACCTCTGCGCGATCCAGCACGCCGACTGGCTGGCCGGGGTGGCGGCGCTGGCGAGGCTGGGCCCGGGGGTGCTGGCCTCGCCCGAGCGGATGGCGCGGCTCATCGCCGAGTCGGAGGACATCGACGTCGACGAGCAGGACACCGACGATCTCAACGCGACCGAGAGCCTGTTCGGCTCGGTGGTGAGCCTGTGGGGCTATCTCGGCATCGTGGACAAGGACGAGGTGCTCACCCCGCTGGGCTGGTGGGGCCTGCCCAAGGCGCTGGAACGGGCCTGGTCACGCGCTGCCGAATGAGCTGTCGACCAGGTGCTGGAACTCGGGGTGACGCTTGATGTACTTCGCCACGTAGGGGCAGAGCGGCACGACGCGCAGGCCGGTGTCGGCGCTCGCCTGGAGCGCGAACGCGACCAGCCTGCTCGCCAGCCCCTGCCCCTCGTACGCGGGCAGGACCTCGGTGTGCGTGAAGACGATCTTGGTGGGCAGCAGGCGATAGTCGGCGAACCCGGCGACCTTGCCGTCCACGAGCACCTCGAACCGGCTCTCCGTCGAGTTGTCGACAACTTCGATCGGCATCTACTCGGCCTTCTTGTCGTCCACGTCGCCCTCGTGGGGGACCTGGATCTTCGACATCTGCTTGTTCATCGACTTGACCAGGAAGTACAGGGCAAAGCCGAGGAAGGCCACGACGAGGAAGCCGAGCAGGCCCGGACTCACATCACCTGCTGCTAGAACGTTCACAGTTCCAGTCTGCCACTGGGGGAGCGTGGTCCCGTCAGTGGCAGGCGGGGGAGACGTCCTCGGCGTGGATGCCCGCGAACAGGTCGTCCTCCGGAAGCTCCGTGTCCACCAGCGAGCGCGCCAGGTGGTAGTCCTCGGTCGGCCAGATCTCCTGCTGCAGCTCGCGCGGGCAGACGAACCACCAGCTGTCGGGGTCGATCTGGGTGGCGTGGGCGATCAGGGCCTGGTCGCGGATCTCGAAGTAGTCGCCGCACGGCACCCGCGTGGTGACCGGCCACTTGGCCGGGCGGTCCTCCCAGCGGGAGATCCAGTCGGCGTACGGGGAGCCGAGGCCACGCTCGGTCATCGCCTCGTGCAGCGCCTCGAACCGCTCCTTGGTGAAGCCCATCTGGTAGTAGAGCTTCAGCGGCTGCCACGGGTCGCCCGTGCCCGGGTAGCGGTCGGGGTCGCCGGCGGCCTCGAAGGCCTCCACCGAGACCTTGTTGGTCATGATGTGGTCGGGGTGGGGGTAGCCGCCGTCGTCGTCGTACGTGATGATCACGTGCGGCCTGAACTCCCGCACGGCCGCCACCAGCGGCGCCGAGGCGTCCTCCAGCTTCTGCGTGGCGAAACTGCCCTCGGGCAGCGCCTCGTCCTCGTTCTCCGGCAGCCCGGAGTCGACGAAGCCCATGAAACGCTGCTGCACTCCAAGGATCTCGCGGGCCCGATCCATCTCGGCCTTGCGCACCGCGGCGATGTTCGCCACGATCTCGGGCCGATCCATCTTCGGATTGAGCACGGAGCCCCGCTCACCGCCCGTGAGCGTACAGACCAGCACTTCCACACCTTCGCGCACGTAACGCGCCATCGTGGCGGCGCCCTTGCTCGACTCGTCATCGGGGTGGGCGTGGACGGCCATCAGCCTCAGCGGTGCACTCACGGGCTCGATGTCTCCTCAGTAGGGACCGGTCACTCGCCCAGAGAGGTTAGTTTCTGCTGGGCGGTCGCGAGGGCACACCCCCCGCGGGCGACAATTGTCTCGGATAACGCTCAGGGAGTGCAGGGAGATTCCGCCATGGCGACCAGAGATGTCGAGAACCAACCAGTTCTCGGCACACCCGACGACTTCCCCGACCGCCCCAGACGAGGCGGGCGGCTGGTCGTCCACGTCGTGATCGGCGTGCTGGTGGCCATCATCGCGGGTGGCTGGGGTTACGTGATGTGGTCGATGACGGCGGGTGGTTCGGAGGCGCCGTCGCAGGTGGTGACGTTCAACGTCGTCAGCGCGAATCGCGCGGAGATCACCTTTGAGGTGTACAAGCCAGACGATAGGGTGGCTGTCTGCCGGATCAGGGCGCTGGACGTCTATCACGCGGAAGTGGGCAGCAAGGAAGTAAGAATCCCGGCTGGCGGGGGTAGTAAGCAGATCAAGGAAGGCCTCGACACCAGTGGTGAGGCCACTTCCGTCCACATCCAGTACTGCAATCTCGTATAGTGAGACGTTTGGGGAAGCGTTGGAGCGGTTGACTTGTTAGCCTTTCGCAATTCAACCACACGTAACCTCAAGTGATCTCAGGGCCCCCTAGGCAAGCAAGGAGAACCCGTGGCCGACTCTCGCGATGAGAACGTCACATGGCTGACGCAGGAGGCGTACGACCGCCTGAAGGCGGAGTACGAATATCTCTCTGGCCCCGGGCGCGTCGACATCGCCAAGAAGATCGAAGCCGCCCGCGAAGAGGGCGACCTGCGTGAGAACGGTGGCTACCACGCCGCCAAGGACGAGCAGGGCAAGATGGAAGCCCGGATCTTCCACCTCCGGCAGATCCTCGACAACGCCCAGGTGGGAGAGGCCCCCAAGGCCGAGGGCGTGGTGGGCCCCGGCATGACCGTGACCATCCGCTTCGTCGGCGACGACGACGAGGTCACCTTCCTGCTCGCCTCCCGCGAAGAGAGCGGAGCGCCGATCGACGTCTACTCGCCGAAGTCCCCGCTCGGGGCGGCGATCAACGGCAAGAAGATCGGGGAGAAGGCGACCTACTCCATGCCCAACGGCCGCCAGAACACGGTCGAGATCCTTGAGGCAGTGCCGTACATCGGCAACTGACACCCCCGCAGGACGACCGCCGGGCCCACGCTGGCCCGGCGGATTTTTCGCGTACGTCAGGGATCCGGCAGGACCTCAGCTTCCTGGTCAACTCTCGTAAGCGGAGCAACACGTACAAGCTGGTGCCGTTCATCGTGGTGGCGCTGGTCGCGGTGCTGACCGCCGACGTGCTGCTGCTCGCGCGATCCGGGCAGGACGTCGGTCCCGTACGCGCCCAGGCCACGCTCAAGCAGACGCCGCTGGCGCAGCGCCGGCCGCAACAGCAACAGCAGCAGGGGCAGCAGCAACCGCCGCCCGTCACCAACGTCCAGCCGGTGGAGCCGCTGAAGAAGCTGCACAAGCCCAACCTGTTCGTGCTGACCAGCAAGCCGTTCACCAACGAGCTGTTACGGAAGGTGGCCAAGCTGCGCGGGGTGCGGGCCCTGGAGCTGGCCGACGCGGCGTCCGTCATGCTCGACGACAAGCGGGTGCAGACGCTGGCGGTCAATCCGTCCACGTTCCGCTCGTACACGCCCAAGGTGACGGCTTCGTCCGACGCGCTCTGGCAGAACGTCGCGGCGGGTGACGTGGCGGTCTCGTTCGTGCTCGGCAACGACGGCGGGCTCGCGCTGCACCGGCGCGTGGCGAGCCCGGCCGGGACGCTGCGGATCGGCGCGTACGCCACCACCGGGTTCGGCGCGGTGGACGCCGTCGTGTCCAAGAACGTGGGGCGGACCTTAGGACTCCCGCGCGACAACGCCCTCATCGTGAGCGCCCCCGACACCAACTCCGAGACGCTGCGCAGGGCCATCCTCAAGCGGCTGCCCAAGGGCACGCAGGTGGCCATGGTCAACCCGGTCCTCCCGCAGCCGCAGACCCCGACCCGTACCTGGCCTTCCGGGTCGTTCATGACGGGCGAGCAGATCACCGTGGCGCTGAAGGCCGCCGCCTCCAAGCTCGGCCGGCCGTACGTGTGGGGCGCCGAGGGGCCCGACACCTTCGACTGCTCCGGCCTGGTCCAGTGGGCCTTCGCCCAGGCGGGGGTGCGGATGCCCCGGGTGACGCACCAGCAGTGGGTGACCGGGCCGCAGGTCCCGCTGTCGCAGGCGCAGCCGGGCGATCTGATCTTCTGGCGCCTTGACCCGACTAATCCCGACTACATCTCCCATGTAGCGATTTATTGGGGTAACGGGAAGATGATCCAGGCGCCGCGTACCGGCGATGTCGTCAAGATCTCGCCCCTGCACACCCGCAACCTGGCAGGCGTCGTCCGCGTAAGCCCAGTCGCCGCCGCCAAGGTCCGCTAACAAGTTCGACATCATGTAGAAGTTGTCATGGATTGTGCCGACCGGCGTTGGCGCGCGAGGGAGGCTACCGCTCTCCCTCGTACAGCGGCAGGA
>NZ_JBSFTC010000130.1:0-29737 GCF_053590415.1 Nonomuraea sp. NPDC003201 | reverse complement strand
GGCGGGCCGCCCCGGTGCAGGAGGGCGGCCCGCCCGGCGGCGGGCGGATGCGGCTGCTGGTGGACCACGCCTGGATGCACGAGTACGGCGAGGCGCTGCCCACCTACCGGCCACCCGGCCTCGGCATCCCGCTCAAGCCCACGCAGCTCGTCAGGTGAGAGCGTTCAGGTACGCCCGGTGGCTCCGGGAGAACTCGAAGCCGTTGAACTTGTCCCAGTTGATCGACCAGGTCATCAGGCCGCGCAGGTTCGGGTATACGCCGCGCGGCCGGTAGGTGCCGCAGTTGGTCCCCTTGGCGAGGCAGTCGAACGCCTTCTGCACCTCCGCCACCGTGGTGAACCCGTTGCCCGCGTTCGGCGAGGCGGGCAGCCCGATGGCCACCTGGTCCTGGCGCAGCGGCGGGAACACGTTGCCCGCGTTGCCCATGATCGGGAAGCCGGCCAGCAGCATGTCCGTCATGGCCACGTGGAAGTCGTGCCCGCCCATCGTGTGGTACTGGCCGTCGAGGCCCATGATCGGGCCCGAGTTGTAGTCCTGCACGTGGAGCAGGGTCAGGTCGTTCCGCAGGGCGTGGATGACGGGCAGGTACGAGGCGCTCCTGCTGTCGGCCGTGCCGTTCGGCCCCGGGCCGTAGAACTGGTAGCCGAGCTGGACGAAGAACGTCTCCGGCGCCATGGTCAGCACGAACTTGGCTCCGTACCGGCTCTTGAGCGACTTCAGCGCCGAGATCAGGTTGACGACGACCGGGGTGGTCGGGTTCGCGAGGTTCGTGTCGCCGGGGTTGAGGTAGAGCGAGTGGCCCTCGAAGTCGATGTCCAGGCCGTCCAGGCCGTACCTGTCGATGATCGCGGACACCGACTCCACGAACTTGTCGCGGGCCGCCGCGGTCGTGAGCTGGACCTGGCCGTTCTGGCCGCCGATCGAGATCAGCACCTTCTTGCCCTGTGCCTGCTTGGCCCTGATGGCGGCGACGAAGTCGGCCTCGGGCTCGACGTTGGGGCACTCGGCCGCCGGGCACTGCCGGAACCTGATGTCGCCCGAGGTGACCGAGGTGGGTTCGCCGAAGGCGAGGTTGATGATGTCCCACTCGTTCGGCACCTCACTCATCCGGATATATCCGGATCCGTTGGCGAATGAGGCGTGCAGGTAGCCCACCATCACCCGCTTCGGCAGGCCGCCGCCCCCGCCGCCGCTCGTCGTGGTGCCGCTCGCCTCGGGGGTGTAGGCCGAGCAGTTGCCGGCGGCGTCGCAGGCGCGGACCTTGAAGCGGTACGTGGTGGCCGCGGCGAGCCCGGTGGCCTGGTGGCTCGTCCCGGTGACGGCGACCGGCGCCCCGCCGTCGCGGGAGACCTCGTAGCGGGCCACCCCGACGTTGTCCGTGGCCGCCGCCCAGCTCACGGTGAGGCTGGAGCTCGTGGCGCCGCCGACGGACACGTTGCCGGGGACCGTCGGCGCCTGGGTGTCCGGGGTGCCGCCGGGGCCGTCGAGCACCACGTCGTCGGCCAGGTAGGCGCCCTGGCCGTACCAGCCGTTGACGTACACCGTCACGGACGTGGTCGAGGCGCCGGTGGTGAAGGAGGTCTTGAGCTGGCTCCACGCCGCGCCCGGCGCGCCCCACGTCTGCGGGTCGGTGCCGCCGGTGCCGGTGGCGCCGAGGAAGACGTAGTTGCCCTGGACCCAGGCCGAGAGCTGGTAGGCGGTGTTCGGCTTGACGGTGACGGTCTGCTGGCAGCGGGCGTAGTCGCTGCCCTGCGGGGTGGCCTGGAGCGCGCGAGTGCCGCCGTGCACGGGTGACGACACGGCCTGCGCGCCGGACGTGGTGCCGCACGTCCAGCCGCTCAGCCCGGACTCGAAGCCGGGGTTGGCCAGGATGTTGGCGGCGGCCGCCGGCGTGGCGTGCAGCGCGACGAGCGCCAGGGCGAGCGCGACCGGTCCTCGGAGATTCATGCGATACCTCCACGCGCGGCCCGCCCCGGCGCGGGGGGCGGGCCGCTCAGCGGGTCAGAATCCGGCGGTGATGCGGGTGAACTCCCAGTTGGACTGGGAGATGCCACTGCAGTTGGAGACCACGCCGCCGCCCGGGCAGGGGCGGTCACGGTTGACGGCCCAGTAGGCGAGCCTGGTCAGGCCGTGCGACTTGGCCCAGTCGCGGATCTGCGTCCACGTGGACGGGGAGGTCGTCTCCTGCTGGTCGGACAGGCCGTTCATGCCCGAGATGCCCATGTGCGCGTACGCCTGGGCGTCGCTCCACCCGAACGCGCTCTTCAACGCGTTCTTCAGGCCCTCGGAGGCGTTGACCGTGTCCTGGTACATGTTCGAGCCGCCGAAGTCGAACGGCATGATCGTGTAGTTGTCGATCGGCACGCCGAGCGCCTTGGACTGGTTGATGAGCCGCACGCCGGGCGCGGTGGGGCCGGTCTTGGAGGTGCCGAAGGTGACGACGACCTTGACGTTCGGGTTGTTCTGCTTGACGATCTTGAGGCCGTTCAGGATGCGGTCCTGGACGGTGTAGTTCTCGAACTCGTCGGTGTTCTCGATGTCGAAGTCCACGACGGCGGGGCCGACGCCGTTGATGACCTGCTGCACCGCGTTGGCGAACGCCTGCGGCGTGGAGCAGTTGGGGCCGAGCTTGTTGCCCTGCCAGCCGCCGAAGGAGACCTGGACGCTGCCGCCCTTCGACTTGATCGTGTTGATGGCCTGCTGGTCGGCGCCGCCGGTCAGCGGGCGGTTGCCGTCCCACGCCGGGCTGCAGCCGCCGCCGGACAGGATGAACGCCATCGTGAACGACTTGACGCCGGTCGCGTCCATCACGGTGCCGGGGTTCGGCGGGTCGCCCCAGCCCATGTAGAGGTAGGGGGCGCCGGGCATCTTGGTCCCGCCGCCGCCGGTGCAGCCGCTGGTGGTGGCGGTCGCGTCACGGCCGGCCGACTCGCCCGCCGAGTTGTACGCCTTCACCGTGTAGGTGTGCGTCGTGCACGTGCCGAGCCCGGAGACGGTCGCGCTGGTGCCGGTGACCTGGGCCCGCTGCGTCGAGCCCTCGTACACGCGGTAGCCGGTCACGGTGCCGGACGAGGCGCCCCAGCTCAGCGAGATGCTGGAGTTCGTCACGGAGGTGTTGACCGATCCGGGCTGCCCGGGCGCGCCAGGGTTGCCGCCGCCGCCCGAGCCGACCTTCCAGAGGGCCGGCACGTTGGGCGGCTCCCAGCCGGGCTGCGAGGTGTGGGCCTGGATGCACACGTAGTCGACGCCGTTGTAGGTGACGACCGCGCCGATCGCGTACGAGGTCCACGGGGCCCAGGCGGCGGCCAGCTGCTGCACGGCCCCGAACGCGGCGGGCGTGGCGGTCGAGAATCCGGCGCCGGTCAGCGCGAGGGCGATCCCGGCGAGTAATGCGATGAGTTTGCTGCGAAATTTCATGGCATTCCCTGGAGGTGGGGCTTGACGGTCTTGGAGAAGGACCAGTTGTTGCTCGCGTCCCAGTTGATGGACCAGGTCATCGCGCCCCTGATGTCCGGATAGGCGCGCGGTGGCACGAAGGTCCCGCAGCTGGTGCGCTTGGCCAGGCAGTCGAGCGCCTGGTTGACGAGGGAGGGAGAGACGACGCCGCCGCCCGCCGCGCCCGGCCCGGCCGGCAGGCCCAGCGCCACCTGGTCGGGGCGCAGGCCGTTCTCGAGCTGGATGCACGCGAGGGCGGTCATGAAGTTCACCGAGCCCTGCCCGTACGCCTGCGCCTGGTCGCAGCCGAGCATGGACCCGGAGTTGTAGTACTGCGTGTGGACGACCGTGAGGATGTCCTTGATGCTCAGGGCGAGCTTGAAGTACTCCGCCCCGGTCGACTGCATGTCGATGGTCTGCGGGGCCATCGTGATGATCAGCCCGGAGCCGGCCTTCGCGCGCAGCGCCCGCAGCCCCTGGGCCATGTAGGTGGCGTTGAGGCCGTTCTCCAGGTCGATGTCCACGCCGTCGAAGCCGTAGGACTGCATCAGCGCGTACACCGAGTCGGCGAACTTCGTCGCGGCGGCGGCGCTCGCGACCTGCACGCGCCCGGCCTCGCCGCCCACGGACAGGATGACCTTCTTGCCCCGCTGGTGCAGGGCCTGCACGTCGGCCTTGAACTGGGCGTCGGTGTAGCCGCCGACCGCCGAGGAGAGCCCGGGGTCGAGCGCGAAGGCGACCTCGCCCGCGGTGGCGGTGGCCTCGCCGAACGCGATGGCGATCAGGTCGTACTCGTTGGGGACGGCCGACAGCTTGAGCTCGGCCGCGGCGTTGGCGAAGTTGTGCCAGTAGCCGGTGAGGAAGTGCTTGGGCAGCGTCCCGCCGCCCCCGGTGCAGCCGGTGGTGGTGGCGGTGACCGGGTCGCCGGCGTCCGACTCCCCGACGGAGTTGTACGCCTTGACGGTGTAGGTGTGGGTCTCGCAGGAGCCGAGCCCGCCGATCGTGGCCGAGGCGCCCGTGACCGTGGCCTTGACAACGGCGCCCTCGTAGACGCGGTAGCCGGTCACCGTGCCCGTGGACGCCCCCCACGTGAGGGAGATGGCGCTGCCGGTCGCGGTGGCCGAGGCGGCGCCCGGTCGGCCCGGGGCTCCGGCCGTCGAGCCACCGCACGAGGCCCCGTTCAGCGTGCAGCCGGTGATGCCGGGGAAGTTGCCGGGGCTGCCGTTGAAGCCGAAGCTCGCGCCGGCCCCGGGTGCGAGGGGGGAGGCCCAGCTCGGGTTGGTGAAGGTGTAGTGCTGCCCGCTGCGGGACATGACCGCGTCCCAGGCGGAGGGGATCGAGTAGCCCGCCGGGACGTCGAACTGGACGTTCCAGCCGTTCATGGCCGTGGTGGTGCCGTTGGTGACGGTGACCTTGCCCTCGAATCCGGAGCCCCAGTCGGAGACCTTGACGAAGGTCGCGGTGGCCCCGGCGGCGAGAGGAGCGGCCTGGGCCGGGAGGGCGTGCAAGGTGAGTGCGAGGGCGGAGAGTGCCAGGAGGATCGCGCGAGGTCTCACGAGTTCTTCCTTCAGGGGTGGCGTGCCGTACGGCTTGCACCGGGGGGTGAGAGCGCAAGCCGTACGGCACGGGCCCGTGGAGGTGGGCACGGGCCCTTGGGGGGTGTATGCGCGGACCGGTGATGTCGGAGGCTTACTTTTAGGAAAGTTTCCTAAGAGTTGTCGCGATCGTAGCCTTGACAGCCCGTCCTTACAAGACCCAAACATGAGTCCGCCGCACAGGACCGGGATCCTGTGCGGCGGAGTGACGGAGCGGATTACGGCTGCTGGGTGATCTTGACGTCGTCCACGCCGGCCTCCACCAGGGAGGCCCCCGAGGCGTCGGCGGCGTCGATGAGGATGCGGACCGTCTGGCCCGCGAACGCGTTCAGACTGGCCGTCGCGGTGGCCCAGGCGCCGTTGCGGTTGGACGCCGCGCCCGCCTGGTTCAGGACCGTCGTGGTGGTGTTGCCCACCACGCGGACGCGGAAGTAGTCGGCGCTGGAGGCGTTCGAGCCGTGCGCCAGGTACCACGAGAACGACAGGTTCAGCGCGCCCGTGGACGGGAGCGTGATGGGCGGCGACTGGATCGAGGTGACGCCGCCGTCGATGTCGAAGTCACCGGCGGCCGAGCCCGCCAGGCGGCCCGTGACCAGGTCGTTCGTGCCGCTGACCGTGGTGCCGAGCTGCTTGGCGCCGCTGGAGTTGGTGTCCTCGGGGTCGCCGCGCTCCCACTGGCCGGTGGTGGCGGTGTCGGCGCTCGACGGGTTGACCGTCCAGCCCGTGGCCGTCTCGAAGGTGTCGGAGTAGACGGTCACCGGCGGGTTGCCCGTGCCGCAGTACTGGGACTCCTTGCCGATGATCCGGTAGACGCAGTCCGAGTATTCGAGGAAGCGGAGCACGGCCTCCCTGTTGCGGGTGGTCTGCGGGACGATCTGCTCGTCCGGCGGGTAGAAGCCGGGGTTCGAGCCGGTCGGGTACATCTCGAACGTGAAGCTGAAGATCTTGTAGGCGCCCCACATCCAGTCGTCGATGGTCCCGTCCGTGATGTAGAGGTCGCTGGCCTGCTCGGGCGTGTAGTTGTTGGTGGAGGCCAGGTTCTGGCCGAGCGTGGCGTGCGCGTCCCGGTCGTCCTGGGTCAGGCCGGGCGCGGTGTCGCTGAGGGTGTAGCCGTAGGGCCACAGGACCAGTTCGCTGTAGGTGTGCCAGTCGAGGTTGGTCTTGATCTGCTGCACGCCGCCGACGACCCGGCTGCGCACCCAGTTGGCCGCCGCCTTGATCTCGGGGGCCGATTCGGCGCTCGCGCCCCGGTACGTCTCGCTGGACGTCGAGCCCGACGAGCCGCCGCAGCAGCCCCAGTTGTAGGCCCAGTTGCGGTTCAGGTCGGTGCCGACGGCCGACGAGCCGGAGTTCGGCTGCCGGTTCTTGCGCCAGGAGCGGTAGGAGCCGGTGGCGATGTCGTACTCGCCGCCGTCCGGGTTGAGGTCCGGCATGATCCAGATCTCTCTGGTGTTGACCAGGTTGGTGATCCGGGAGTCCGTGCCGTAGTTGTCGGCCAGCAGGTGCATGATGTACAGCGCCATCTCGACCGTCAGGTGCTCGCGGGCGTGCTGATGCGCGGTGAAGAGCACCTCGGGCTCGTTCTCGTCCGTGCCCACGTTGTCGCTGATCTTGATCAGGGGCAGCGCCCGGCCCTCGTACGAGGTGCCGAACGTGGACTGGCTGACGATGTTCGGATGCGCCGCGACCAGGGCGTTGATGTCCGCGTTCATCTCCGCGTAGTTGTGGTAGCCGGAGTCCGCCGGCGGGAAGTCAAGCGTCCCGACGCCGGACGGGGATGTCGGGCGCGGCACCTCCGCCACCCGGTAGCCGAGCCGCCTGATGGCGGAGACCTCGGCTGCCGTGGCCGTGACCAGGACCGAATCCTTGGCCACCTCTTCGATGGCCGCTCCGGTGGCCGCGACGGCGCTGCGCTGCCGCGCGTCCGCCGGGCCCTGCACGCGGTACTGCTTGTTGGCCGGGGGCTCCGCGGCGGCGCCCGCCCCTGACATGCCGGTCAGGCTGATCAGGCTGAGGGCTGCCAGCAGGATGACTAATCGGTGTCGCACCTCGTCCTCCTCGGGCGCTCGGGATCGGGTGGTGTCCGGCGCCTGACCCGAGATTGAAGACGTTGCCTCACGGAGGAAAGGCCCAAAGTTACGGACATGCACCATCCCCCTGACAGGTCGATGCCAGGTGGATGCCAGCGGGCCCGGACACCCTCGGAGACATGAAGTACGCGATCGAAGCCGAAGGGCTCGTCAAGAGATACGGCGACAAGAGCGCGCTCGACGGCGTCGACCTGGCGGCGCGGACCGGCTCCGTGCTCGGGGTCCTGGGCCCGAACGGCGCGGGCAAGACCACGGCGGTGCGCGTCCTGGCCACCCTGGCCCGCCCCGACGCGGGCCGCGCCCTGGTCGGCGGGTACGACGTCACCCGCCAGGCCGCGAAGGTCCGCGAGCTGATCGGCCTGACCGGCCAGTACGCCTCGGTGGACGAGAAGCTCACCGGCACCCAGAACCTGCTGCTGATAGGCCGCCTGCTCGGCCTGTCGCGACCGGCGGCCAGGGGCAGGGCCAAGGAGCTGCTGGCCCGATTCGGCCTGGAGGAGGCGGCCGACCGCGCGGCGAGCGGCTACTCGGGCGGCATGCGCCGCCGCCTCGACCTGGCCGTCAGCCTGGTGAGCCGCCCCCGGATCCTGTTCCTCGACGAGCCGACCACCGGCCTGGACCCCCATGCCCGGGGTGAGCTGTGGGACGTGGTCAGGGAGCTGACCGCCGACGGCGTGACCGTGCTGCTGACCACGCAGTACCTGGAGGAGGCCGACCAGCTCGCCGACGACCTGCTGGTCATCGACCGGGGCCGGGTCGCGGCGTCCGGCACGCCCGCGGAGCTCAAGGCGCTGGCGGGCGGGCACCGGCTCGACGTACGGCCGCTGCGCGCCGCCGACCTGGAGAAGGCCGAGACCATCCTCGGCGCGAAGGCCGCCGACGGCGTGGTCAGCGTCCCGGTGCACGACCTCTCGGCGCCGCCCGCCCTGCTGAGGGACCTGGACGACGCGGGCATCGTGCTCGCCGAGCACGCTCTGCGCCTGCCCTCCCTCGACGACGTCTTCCTCACCCTGACCGGAGACCACCGATGACCACCGCGCTCTCCCAGGGCCTCACGCTCGCCTGGCGCAGCCTGATCCCCCTGAAGAACCATCCCGGCCAGCTCTTCGGCCTGCTCTTCCAGCCCGTTTTCATGATCGTCATCTTCGTGTACCTATTCGGCGGGGCGGCCGGCGGCGACCGGGCGGGCGCGGTGGCGTACATGCTGCCCGGCGTGCTCGTCCAGGTGGCGCTGATGTCGACGATCACCACCGGCATGAACCTGGCCACCGACATCGGCAACGGCGTGTTCGACCGGTTCAGGACCATGCCGATCGCCAGGTCCGCGCCGCTGGCGGGCCGCATCCTGGCGGACCTGCTCACGCTGCTGATCACCATCGTGATGTCCATGGTCGTCGGGTACGCCGTCGGTTTCCGCGTCACGACCGGCCCGCTGAGCGCGTTGGCCGGGCTCGGGCTGGTGCTGCTGCTGGCCATGGCGCTGAGCTGGGGCTCGGCCTGGATCGGGCTGGTGGCCAAGTCCGTCACGTCCATGCAGGGGATGGCGACGGCCGTGCTGCTGCCGCTCACGTTCGGCAGCAGCGCCTTCGTCCCCGCCACCGACATGCCCGGCTGGCTGAGCTGGTGGATGGGCGTCAACCCCGTCTCCCATCTGGCCGGCGCCCTGCGCGGGCTGCTGACCGGGGGCCTGCACCCCTCCGACGTGTGGATCACGCTCGGCTGGACCGCCGCCCTGCTCGTCCTCTTCGCGCCCCTTGCCCTTCGTGCTTACAACAGGAGAGTCCGATGATCGAGACCACCGAGACCATGACCACCCGTGACGGCGCCGAGCTGGTGGCGACGCTGTGGCGGCCGGCCGAGGGCGGGCGCTTCCCCGTGCTGCTGTCGCGCACCCCGTACGGCCGGGGCGCCACGGGTCCCGGGTACCACCTCGACGTGCCCCGCCTGGTGGCGGCCGGGTACGCGGTCGCCATCCAGGACGTCCGCGGGACCGGCGCCTCGCAGGGCGAGTTCCGGTTCATCGGCGGCGAGGCGGCCGACGGATACGACGCGGTCCGGTGGGCGGCGACCGCACCCTGGTCCGACGGAAATGTCGGTATGTATGGGGACTCGTACCTGGCCATCACCCAGCTCCTCGCGGCCCAGGAGCGCCCCGAGGGCCTGAAGGCCGTCGCGCCGCACGTCTCCCCCGCCGGCCTGTACGAGTGCGTCTACCAGCCGGGCGGCGTCCCCAACCTCAACATCATCCTCACCGTCAGCGCGATGGTGCTGGCCGTGGACGAGCTGGACCGCCGGATCGCGCTCGGCACGGCCACGGAGGAGGACAAGGGCAGGTACCTGGCGGCCATCGGCCTGCCCCACGGGCTCGACGAGCGCCTGAGGGAGCTGTCGGAGCGGCTGCCGCTCAGCGACCAGCCGCTGCTGGCCGACCTGGTGCCCTTCTACTCGACGTGGATGGACACCCCCGACCCCCTCGACCCGCTCTGGAGGGGCGGCGTCGTCCGGCACGGCGACATCGAGGTGCCCGCGCTGGTCAGCACCGGCTGGTACGACTACTTCCGCGACGGCTCCATCGAGCACTTCGAGCGGCTGGGCGGGGAGTCCCGGCTGATCGTGGGCCCGTGGACGCACTTCACGCACGAGCGGGACATCTGCGGGCGCGACTACGGCGACCAGGCGAGCCAGGAGGCGATCGACTGGACCGGGGTGCACCTCGACTGGTTCGACCACTGGCTGCGCGGGGCGCCCCTGCGCGACCGCGCGAAAGTGAAGATCTTCGTGATGGGCGACGACACGTGGCGCGAGGAGGACGACTGGCCCGTCCGGCGGGCCAGGCCCGTGCCGTACCACCTGGGCTTCGACGGCGGGCTCGGCACGACGCCCGGGGAGGGCGGGTCGGCGGAGTTCGTCAGCGACCCGGGCGACCCGGTGCCGACGGTCGGCGGGGCGGTCATGACGTTCGCCGCGTTCGGCCCGCTCGACCAGCGGCCGCTCGACGGACGCGGTGACGTCCTGCGCCACCGGACGGCGCCCCTCACCGAGCGGGTGGAGGTGAGCGGCCCGGTCGAACTGGTCGCGCGGGTCTCCTCGACCGCCACGAGCGCCGACGTGACGGCCAAGCTGATCGACGTCCACCCCGACGGGCGCGCCGAGCTGCTGACCGACGGCATCGCCAGGGTGACGGGCCTGGTGCCCGGCGAGGTGCGCGAGGTGACGGTGCCGCTGGGCGCGATCTCGAACGCCTTCCTGCCCGGGCACCGGATCAGGATCGACGTGTCGGGCTCGAACTTCCCCCGATTCGGGCGGAACCTGGACAAGGGCACCACCACCCTGCACGGCCCCTCCTACGTCGTGCTGCCGACCATCCCGTAGACCTCCTGCCTGGACATGGCCGCGCCCTTGGCGAAGCACTCGTCGTAGTGCTCGTCACCGAGCGCGGCCCTGGCCGTCCGCGCGCCCTCCACGGTGTCGGGCGAGATGTCGCACGGCTCGATCGCCGCCGACGCCCCGAACAGCACGGCCGCCCGCTCCTGGTCGCCCTCGACCTGCGCGGCCAGCGCGAACCCGGCCAGCACCTGCGACTGCAGCGGCCGGTCCGGGCTGGACGTGCCCAGCACGTCGAGGGCCAGGCGGTGCTGTTCGAGCGCGGCGGCCAGGTCGCCGGCGCGGGCCAGCGCCCGGCCGTACGCGGTCCTGAGCGCGGCGGCCAGTTGCGCCATCGGCGGGGCCTCGGCGAGCACGGGGAACAGCCCGCGGTAGATCTCCAGGCCCCGGTCCAGGTCGCCGAGGTGGCAGGCGTGCGCGGCCTCGGCCAGGCCGAGCAGCAGCCGCGTGTACGCCGTCGTCTCCCCGTCGATGCTGGCCCTGGCCCTGTCCAGGTCCTCGCGCGCGCCGTCCAGGTCGCCGGTCCGCAGCCGCAGCTCCGCCAGCCTGAGCAGCGTCGAGATCGCCTCGTCCGACCCGACCCAGCGGCTGGTCAGCGACCAGGTCTCGGCGATCAGGTCGTCCGCCGGCGCACCCCTGGCGGCCCGCACCTCGGCCAGGCCCAGCAGCGCCTCGCTCAGCCCCCACCGGTCCCCGAGCTGCCTGAACCCGGCCACCGACCGCTCCAGCCGCTCCTCGCTGCGCATCCGACCGCCGACCATGAGGGCGGAGCTGGACAACCAGAGATCGTCGCTTTCGATGTACGCCTCGATCAGCTCGGCGGCACGGTCGTCCTCTCCCGCGGCGGCGGCCATGACGGCCCTGCTGAGCCTGATCATCGGATGCAGCGGCCCCTCCCGCTCGGCCCGCTCGATCAGCCGGTCCATCAGCCCCGACAGCGCCTGCATGGCGGGCCGGTCGTTGACGATCGTGCCGAACTTGTCCACGCCGTACGCGAACATGCACGCCGTGTACGCCTCGGCCAGACCGGGAGGCGGATCGTCGCCCACCAGCTCCATCACCTGCGCGGCCCAGGTCGCGCTCTCCTTCCGGTAGCCGGTCATCCACCAGTACCAGTTCAGCGCCGCGCACAGCCGCAGCGCCGACCGGGCGTCCCGCTCGTCGATGACGTACCGCAGCGCCGCGGCGAAGTCGTCGCGCTCGGGGGACAGCCGCTCGATCCAGGCGATCTGCGCGGCCGTCCGCAGCTCGGGCACCGCCCGTTCGGCCAGGTCCACCAGGTACGCCGCGTGCCGCCGCCGGTACTCGCCGACCTCGTCCGCCTCCGCCAGCCGTTCGAGCGCGTAGGCGCGGATGGTCTCCAGCATCGAGTAGCGGCCCTCGGCCGAGACCTGGACCAGCGACTTGTCGGCCAGCGCGCCCAGCACGTCCGCCGCTCCCCCGCAGACCGCCTCGACGGCCTCCAGCGTCGCGCCGCCCGCGAACACGCCCAGCCGCCTGGCCAGCACCCGCTCCTGCTCGCCCAGGAGCTCCCAGCTCCACTCCACGACCGCTCTGAGCGTCTGCTGGCGCGGCAGCGCGGTCCTGCTGCCGCCGGTGAGCAGCTTGAACCGGTCGTCGATGCGGTCGGCGAGCTGCCTCGGCGTCATGGTGCGCAGCCGGGCCGCGGCCAGCTCGATGGCCAGCGGCATGCCGTCCAGCCTGCGGCAGAGCGCCACCACGGAGGCCACGTTCCCGCCGTCGACGGCGAACCCCGGCCGCGCGGCCCCGGCCCGGTCGAGCAGCAGCCGGACCGACGGGTACGCCCCCGCCTGCTCGGCGCTCGCCCCCACGGGCGGCGGCTCCAGCGGCGGGACGGGAGCGAGGTGCTCGCCCGGCAGGTTGAGCGGCTCCCGGCTGGTGGCCAGCACCCTCAGGTCCTGGCACTCCGTCAGCAGCCGCTCGGCCAGCTCGGCGGCGGCGTCGACGAGGTGCTCGCAGTTGTCCAGGACGAGCAGCGCGGAGCGGCCCGCGAGGGCCTCGGCCACCTGCTCCACCGGGCCGCTCCCTCCGGCGGGCAGCCGGTACGGCGGGCGGTCGTCACGCAGGCCGAGCGCGTCGAGCACGGCGCCCGCGACGTCGGCCGGGTCGCTGACCGGGGCCAGCTCGACCATCCAGACCGCCTCGGCCGACCGGAGCGCCACCTCCGTGGCCAGCCTGGTCTTGCCCGCGCCGCCGGGGCCGACGAGCGTGACGATCCTGGCCCGGCCGAGCAGGGTGCCCAGCTGGTCCAGCTCGGCCTCGCGGCCGATGAAGCTGGTCCTCGGGGTGCGTACGTTGCCCCGCTGCCTGACCTGGGCCATCGGGGGCGCCGGGCGTGCCGGGACTTCTCCCGACAGGACGGCCAGATGGGCGGCGCGCAGCTCGGGCCCGGGATCGACGCCGAGCTCGTCGGCGAGCGTGCGGCGGGTGCGCTCGAACAGCTCCAGCGCCTCCGCCTGCCGCCCCTCCGCGGCGAGCGCCCGCATGGCCAGCGCGCCCAGCCGCTCACGCAGCGGGTGCGCGGCGACCTCCGACGTCAGATCGACCGGCGCGCCCGCCGCCAGCCCGGCCTCGGCGCGGGCCTCGACGGCGGAGAGCCGGTCCTGCTCCAGGGCGGCGGCCGCGTTCGCCAGGAGCGGCACGGAGGTCAGATCGGCCAGCGCCGGTCCCCGCCAGAGCTCCAGGCCGTCTCCAGTTCCGGCCCCATTTCCGGCCCCATTTCCGGCCCCTTTCGCGGCCGTCCGCCTGAACCGCAGGGCGTCCACGTCGTCGGGGGCCACGGCCAGCGCGTAACCGCCCGGCCTGCTCTCCACCACCTCGTACGGGCGAAGCGCCACCCGCAGCCGCCTGACCAGCGTCTGGAGCGCGTTGGCCGCGTTGGCGGGCGGGGCGTCCGGCCAGAGGGCGTCGATCAGCCGCTCGGTCGTGACGGTATGGCCGGCTTCGAGCGCCAGCACGGCCAGGAGCGCCCGCAGTCGGAACCCACCGACCGCGATCGGTCCCCCGTCGCCCTCGACCTCCAGCGGCCCGAGAATGCAAATCCGCACATGTCACATCCTGCCCTGCCCCTCCGCCCTTCGGGTGAAAGGTCCGGCCAGGGTCCGGGGAGGACCCTGGCCGGACCGGAAGGGGTCAGAAGTCGTCAGGGGTGCGGATGCGATCCCGGACCCAGACCCCGGCGGGCTTGAGGCGGGAGGTGCCGGCGAAGGTGCCGTTCGGGCAGGTGCCCTCGGTGAAGACGGCGCCCGAGCGGAAGTCGTCCGAGTAGTTCCAGTTCACCCAGCTGATCTTCTTCTGGGCCAGCAGATCGAGGTACTGCTGCGACCGCGTGAAGTTGTTCGACCCGTCCCCGGAGGCCGTCTGGGTGCCGAACTCCGTGACGAAGATCGGGATCCGGTCGGCGGCCCTGGACAGCGTGTTGAGGTATTCGCTGCCATGAGAGGCCGCGTAGAAGTGGAACGTGTACATGATGTTGGTGGCGTTGACCGGGTTGCTGATGATCTCGGACTCGGTCGCCCCGTCGGAGACGCCCAGCGACGACCAGGCTCGGGTGCCGACCAGGATCGGGGTCTCCGGGTCGTACTGCCTGATCACCGGGATGAGCTGGTTGGCGTAGTTCCTGATGGTGGACCAGGAGACGCCGTTGGGCTCGTTGGCGATCTCGTAGAGCAGGTTGTTCTTGCCGTTGTGCCGCTGGGCGATCTCGGTGAAGAACGTCTTGGCCCGCGACAGGTTGTAGTTGGGGTCGCCCGGGTCGAGCATGTGCCAGTCGACGATGGCGTACATGCCGCGGGCGGTGGCCTGCTCGATCAGGTTGTGCACCCGGTCGGTGAACAGCCGGGGGTTGGTCTCGTAACCGTCCTCCTGGATGTACATGGAGATCCGCAGGACGTCGGCCTTCCAGTCGTTGGCCAGCGCGTCCAGGGAGGCGGTGTTGAGGCACTGGGAGTACCACTGCAGGCCGTGGCTGCTCATGCCGCGCAGCTGGATCTGCTTGCCGTGCTCGTTGCACAGCTTGACCCCGCACACCTGCAGTTGCCCGTTGGCCTGGACGGGCGTGCCGGTGCCGGAGGGGGTGCCGAGGACCAGGCGGTCGAGGTTCGGGCCGCCGTTGGCGGTGGTGGCGGTGGCGCGGACGGTGTTGGTCCCGGCGTTGAGCGTGGTGGTGACCGTGGCCTCCTGCCAGGTGGTCCAGGCGCCGGTGCCGGGGAAGTCCCTGGTGGTGGCGGTGCCGTTCACGGCGATGGCCATCGGACGATTCACGGTCGTGCCGTTGGCGTACCTCAGGGTGAGGGTGGCGGGGCCGGCGGTGGCGGCGTCCACGGCGAACTCGACGTACGAGCCGGTGGTGTTGTCGTAGTTGACGAACCCGGTGCCGCTGTAGCCGGCGTGGTTCGACTCGACCACGCCTTGGGAGACGGTGGCGTTCTCGGCCTCGTACGTGGTCGCGGCCTGCGCTGGGGCTGCTTGCAAGGAGGCGGCGACGATCGCGGCGATGGCGGCGAGCCGCACGGATCGATGCATGGGGGTGAGCTCCTCACTCGTTCATTAGGAAACCTTACTAACGAGTATGGGGAGCGTAGATCGGACCTCCACCGGAGGACAAGACCCAAATTGACGCGAGCAGTCAAAGGGCGCGGTCCACGTGGCCACCCCTAGCCACGCGAACCGCGCCCATCTCGAACGGCGAACCCACGGACAGCAGCGCCGCCAGCCCCAGCGCATCAGCGAGCCCACCTGCATTCCATAGTAAACACATAGGGATTGACGGTAAAGCCCGAAGGTTTACAGGGTCCGGCTTTCGTGATGGATTCGGGAAATGAGCGTGCAGGGCACTTGCGACTCCCGGTTCTTCCAGGTCGCGGAGGAGTTCGAGGGCAACCTCGCCCGCCGCGGCGAGGTGGGCGCGTAGCGGCCACGGCAAGGGCCGGACGCTCGTCCGGCACCTGCTCGCCCACCAGGCCGTGCTGCCCGTGCTGCGCGAGCAGCCGACGATCCCCGCCGACCCGCCCGCGACGCCGCCCTCCTTCTACGTCAAGGCGTTCACGGACCCGGCCTCGGTGCCCGCGCTGCTGCTCGCGAACGAGGGCGGCTACATGACGCCCGGCGAGTCGGACAGCCGGGCGGCGCACGCGGCCGAGTTCGGGGCCATCGGGGCGATCACGAACGCCCGGGGCCTGGCCGGGATGTACCGGCCGCTGTCGCTGGGCGGCGGCGACCTGGTCACCGGGGAGCACCTGGTCCACATGTCGCTCACCGCCTCGGCGGGCACCGACGCCGTGCTGGCGGTGCCGTCGCGGTTCTCGCTCGGCTTCGTGAAGGCGGCGGACAACCGCCACCTGCCGCCCGCCGACCAGGAGGGCGCGCTCCTGTCGGCGACCGCGTTCGGACACGTGGGCATGGGCGGCTCGGTCGGCTTCTGCGACCCGGCGGCACGCCTGGCGTTCGGCTACTCGATGAACAAGCAGGGCATCGGCCTCGGGATCAACGCGCGCGGCCAGGCGCTGGTGGACGCCACGTACCGGGCGCTCGGCTACAGGCAGGTATACGGCGGGATATGGTACGCGCCAGGCGAGATATCGTGATGTGCGGTTTGGTCCTCCCCCTGGAGTAAGACGCATGTTCTTCGGCATCAACAATTTCTGGACCTATGTCATCGGCGCCTTGCTGATCATTCTGCTGCCCGGCCCGAACTCGCTCTATGTGCTCAGCTTCGCCGCCCAGAACGGCGTCCGCCAGGGCTACCGGGCCGCGGCCGGCGTCTTCATCGGCGACACCGTGCTGATGTTCCTGACCGCCGCCGGCGCCGCGTCCCTGCTCCGCTCCAACCCGCTGCTCTTCACGATCGTCAAGTACGCCGGCGCCGGCTACCTGGCGTGGATCGGCTTCCAGATGATCAGGGGCGCCTGGCGATCGAGGATGGCGACCGAGGAGGAGAAGCCGCAGGTCAAGATGGAGCGCCAGCCGCGCCCGTTCCGCAAGGCCCTGGTGATCAGCCTGCTGAACCCGAAGGCCATCCTCTTCTTCGTCTCGTTCTTCGTCCAGTTCGTCGACCCGGGTTACGCGACCCCCGCGCTGTCGTTCCTCATCCTGGGCGCGATCATCCAGGTGTTCAGCTTCCTCTACCTGACGGCGCTGATCTTCGGCGGGACCTTCCTGGCCAACCAGTTCAGCCGGCGCAGGAAGCTCAGCGCCGGTCTGACCACCGGAGTCGGCGCTCTGTTCCTCGGATTCGGCGCGAAGCTCGCCACTTCGTCACTCAGTTGAAAGCCTGCCGTAAGACCTCGCTGTTTTCGTGGAAACAGATGGAACGCGTCAAAAGAGGCAGTCGCATCACCTCTCCTCGGGTACGGTAAGCCACCGGCGTGCTTCCCGGGGACGCGGGTGATGCCGCGCTGGTTACGGCGAGCGGTCCATCTGGCAAGCCTTGTCCCCCGAAGCCCGGGTAGACGCTGATCATCGGCCTATCTGCGGAGCAGCCTTGAACCATCCCCCGGTCCACCTTCCACGCCTGACGGCACTCGCCCGGCAGGCGGCCCCCAGGCTGCTCGAAGGCGTCGTGGCGCCGCTGGCGGTGTTCTACCTGGCCATGATGGTCCTGGGATTCAAGGGGGCGCTCATCGCCACCGTCGCCTGGGTCTACATCGGGGTGGGCTGGCGGCTGATCAGGCGGGTCAAGGTGCCCGCCACCATGTTCCTGGCCGCGTTCGCGATCACGGTCCGCGCTCTCGTGGCGTTCTGGACCGGCACGTGGATGTGGTTCTTCATCCAGCCGGAGATGGGCACGATCTGCATCAGCATCGCGTTCCTCGCCTCCGTCCGGCTCAACCGGCCGCTCGTGCAGAAGCTCACGCTCGACTACATCCATCTGCCGTCGGCGGTGCTCAAGCACGAGCGGGTCCGCAGGTTCTTCGCCAGGATCACGCTGCTGTGGGCGTTCGTGCTGCTCATGAACTCGACGCTCAGCATCGCCCTGGCCGTCCACGAATATCTGGCCGGGTCGCTCGGCGGGTTCATGGTGCTGAGGACGTCAGCGGTGGCCGTGATCAGCGGGCTGGCGATCGCGTTCTCCATCTTCGCCTTCAAGCGGGTGCTCCGCCGGCTGAACGTCGCCCACACCTGACCGTTCGGTCAGCAGGAACGCCCCGCACATCCCCATGACCAGCCCCGTCAGCATGCCGAACAGCTCGGTCAGCTCCGCACCCGGCGCGCCGAGCGGCGCCCGTACGGAGCTGATGATCATCACGTAGAGCCCGCCGGCGAACAGCGAGCCAGAGCCGAGCCAGGCCGCCACCAGCGGGACCCAGAACGGGCCGCGCCCGCGCCGCCGGACCATCAGCACGAGCGCGACGGCCCCGGCGACGGCCAGCAGGCCCTCGACGCGGTCCTGAAGGCCCCCGGCGAGCTTGACCGCGCCGATCGGCCCGGCCACCAGCAGCGCACCCCAGGCCACGACCGTCTGGAACGACCGGGTCGGGCTCGCGAACGCGTGATCGATCCGGGTGGTGAAGACGCCCGGCCACCGGTCGCGCGAGTAGAGCACGAAGGCCGTCATGAGGCCGACACCCTGCACGACGAACCCGCCGTAGACCATCATGTAGATCCACGGCTCGATGGCCCCGCCGGTCTCGAAGACCGCCAGCCCCCCGGTCAGCACCATGATCGGCGCCGTGACGATCACCACGGCCAGCAGGCCCGTGCCGACCCAGAGCGGGAGCAGCACGAGCCAGGCCGGCAGCCGCCGTCCCCACCGCATGGTGAACGCCAGCGCCAGCACCAGCCCGGCCGCTTCCATGCCGAACGTCATCGTGTTGAGCCCGATCATCGCCGGGTCGGTCATGAAGGCCGGATCGGCGACCCCGACCGGGTGTCCCGTCAGCCAGAGCGTCTTCAGCGTGAGGTACGGCAGCATCGCGGCGATCGCGACGATCGCGGCGGTGACGCGGCCTATCCCCGGTCTGCGTTCAGTCATGCTCCGAGCGTCGCCCGGCGGGCCTTCGATGCCCTCCCGAGTCGCGGGGATCCTGCTCCCCCGTGCGGGGGATGCTCACGTCCAGCTCGAAGCCGTCGCCGACCAGGCCGGCGGTCAAGGTGCCTCCGGCCAGCCGGACGCGCTCGCGCAGGCCCGCCAGCCCCAGCCCGCCGGACAGCGCGAGGGGCCGGGCGCGCGGCCGGCCGCTGCGCACGGTGACGCGCTCCGGCGAGACCCGTACCCCGACCGGGGCCCCGGGGGCGTGCTTGGCGGCGTTCGTGAGCCCTTCCTGGACCACCGCGTGCGCCAGGTCGGGCACCGGCCCCGGCGCCAGGTCCAGGGTGATCGGCATGCCGGAGTCCCTGGCCCGCCGCACCAGCTCGGTCACGTCCTCGTTCACGGGTGACAGCGGCGCCGCGTCGGAGTCCTCGCGCAGCAGCCCGATGATCTGGCGCAGCCGGTCCGTGGCGTCGGCCGCCGCCAGCCGCAGCTCCCCCGCCGCCCTGACCTGCGTCTCGGCCAGCCCCTGGGCCATCTCCAGCCCGGCCGCCCGCACCGCGATCAGGGCCAGGTCGTGGCCGAGGGAGTCGTGCATCTGCCGCGCGATCCTGGCCCGCTCGCGCAGCCGCGCCTGCGCCTCGGCGGCCAGCCTCGCCTGCGTGCGCCCCTGCAGCAGCCTGCGCCTGAGCAGCCCCAGCAGGTACGGCACCACGTACGTGCCGAGCAGCGCGGTCACCATGGACACCCACAGGGCGAGGTCACCGCCCTTGGCCAGCACCACGCCCACGCCGACGGCCGAGATCAGGCAGAACGCCAGCGGCGCGGGCCAGAGCACGGCCAGGCGCCGACCGGTGAGGTAGGCGTACCACATGATGAACGGCGAGCTGGCCAGCAGCGGCAGGATCTTCACGTTGCGCCTGGGCAGCAGCCAGCTCAGGTCCACGGTCGCGAACCCCTCGCTGAACTGCCACGGCCCCAGCGGCAACAGCAGCACCAGCGCGGCCAGCGGCCAGCGGCGGCCCACCAGCACCGCGACCGTGGCCAGCCCGATCCTGGGCAGGCTCACCATGGCGAAGGCGGCCGGATCCACGAACGGGTCGGGGCCCATGGCCGCCACGAAGATGCCGAGCACGGCCCAGAGCAGCAGGTCGTAGACCACCTGGCGGCGGCTCTCCCGGCGAAGACGTCTCACCGGACCGACGGTAGCCGCCTCCCGCGCCCGCCGATGCCGCCGGAAGTCAGCCGGCGACCCTGACGAAAGTCAGGGTAGGGCGGCGCCCACTGCCGCGGTAGAGCTAGCCCCACCCCGAAAGCGCCTACCTCCACTCCTGTTTCGGCCTGCGGAAACCGGTTTGATCGTTGGTGTCACCCGGAGGTCGGAACCGGGCCCCCGACGAAAGTAGGGGGCGGTGCGTGCCGATCGTCCGATGTGCCGTGACCTGCGGAGTTTCTACCTTCATGGGGTACCGGCCCTGATCCGCGTAAGGGATGGGTCCGCGTTCGACCCGGGGCATCCCCGATGTCCCCGGCCGTGCCACGCAGACACGCTGTGTGGGTGCCCTAACGATCGGAGTGAACGCTCATGTCGCATGCCATTCTCGACCTGGTCCAGCAGGTGATGTCATCACCTTGGCTGTACGCGGCGCTGTTCGGGCTCGCGCTGCTCGACGGGTTCTTCCCGATCGTGCCGGCCGAGACGTCAGTGATCACCGCCGCGGTGTTCGCCGCCTCCGGCGAGACGAACCTGGCCCTGGTCATCGTGGCGGCGGCCCTGGGCGCCTTCGCCGGTGACCACATCTCCTACCTGATCGGCAACAAGTCGGCAGGCAGGCTGCGGGACAAGAAGGCGTTCGTCTGGGCCCGCGACACGCTGGCCGAGCGGGGCGGCCTCGTCCTCGTGGTGGCCAGGTACATCCCCGGCGGGCGCACCGCGACCACGCTGACCATGGGCGCCGTACGGCATCCGCTGCGCTCGTTCACGTTCTTCGACGCGATCGCGGCGAGCTCGTGGGCGGTGTACTCGGGCCTGATCGGCTTCTTCGGCGGCATGGCCTTCGAGAACGACCCGATCAAGGGCCTGCTCCTCGGCCTGGGCATCGCGGTGTCCATCACCGCGCTCGTCGAGCTCGTGAGATGGCTCAGGAAGCGACGCGCCATCCAGGCTTCCCCAGAACGTCTTCCCGCGGACACGTCCGTTTGACCCTGTCTGGCAACTATCCGTCTGAAAGGAGTGCGCATGACTGTGCTGGCCGCGGCGATCGCCCTGGTCGGTTCGCTGTTCTTCGCGCTCGGAGCCGCTCTCCAGCAGTTCGAAGCGGTCGGATCGGCCAAGCCTGGGCTGCTCGCCCTGTTGCGGAAGCCGCGCTGGCTGCTCGGCGGCGTGTCCATTCTGACGGGTGGTGGCCTGCACATCGTCGCGCTCGGGCTCGGGCCGCTGACCGTCGTCCAGCCGATGGGCGTGGCGAGCCTGCTGTTCGCCCTGCCCCTCGCCGCCACGCTGCACGGCCGCAAGCCCTCCCCCAGGGAGCTGGCGGCCGCGGGTGTGGTGGCGGCCGGGCTGGTCGGGCTCGTCCTGCTGGTCCCCAACTCGGAAGGTCCCACCTACCTCGGCCCGGACGGAGTGCTCACCCTGCTCGGCGTGGCCGGAGTCGCGGCGGTCCTGCTGTGGGCCGCCTCGCGGGCGGCCTCACCGGCGGGCCGGGCCGCCCTGCTCGCGACCAGCTCGGGCGTGCTCTACGGCGCGACGGCCACGCTCATGCGCGTGCTGCTGGACGGCACCTGGAACTGGTGGTACGTGCTGGCGCTGCCGGTGCCCCTGCTGCTGGCGCTGGTGATGCTCCAGCGGGCCTACGCGGTCGGGCACTTCGGCGTCTCGTTCGCCTCGCTCCAGATCGCCGACCCGCTCACCGCGGTGGCGTTCGGCGCGCTGCTGCTCGGCGAGCCGGTGCCGACCGGCATCGTGCCGGTCGCGGCGGCGCTCCTGACCGCCGCCGGGACCGTCGCGCTGGCCCGCACCAGCCCGCTGGAGTCCCGCAACAATCCCCCGACTCATTCCCCCACCCCTTTGTGAAACCGGAGTCACTTCCATGGCCATGCCCCTGCGTTCTCTCCCCCAGATCGCCGAGACCGCCCCCACCCCGGCCCCCGAGCGGCCGCGCCGGATCCTGATCTCGACCGACACCTACCCGCCGGACGTCAACGGCGCCGCCTACTTCACCCACCGCCTGGCCACCGGCCTGGCCGCGCGCGGCAACGAGGTGCACGTGGTCTGCCAGTCGGACGTGGGCCCGCCCACCGCCGACGTCGTGGACGACGTGATCGTGCACCGCCTGCGCTCCGCGCCGATACCGGTCCACCCCACGATGCGGTTCACGGTGCCGGCCAGGCTCGACCGGCTGATCGCCGGCATCCGGCCCGACGTGCTGCACGCCCAGGGCCACTTCGTGGTCGGCCGGGCCGCCATCGCCGCCGCCCGGCGCGCGGACGTCCCCATCGTGGCCACCAACCACTTCATGCCCGACAACCTCTTCCAGTTCTGCCACATCCCCGAGCGGCTGCGGGTCAAGGCCGGCCGGCTCGCGTGGCGCGACTTCAGCCGGATCTTCAACCGCGCCGACCGCATCACCACGCCGACCCCGCTGGCCGCCAAGCTGCTGGCCGACCAGGGCTTCGGCCGCGAGGTGGAGGCGGTCTCCTGCGGGATCGACCTGACCAGGTTCCACCCGCGCTCCGAACCCAAGGCGTGGGCGCGCAAGCTGTTCGACCTGCCCGACAGGCCCACCATCCTGTTCGTCGGCCGCCTGGACGAAGAGAAGCGCCTGGACGAGATCGTCCGCGCGCTGCCGCTCGTGCTGAACCGGACCGACGCCCAGGCGGTGTTCGTCGGCCGCGGCAACCAGCGGGCGGAGCTGGAGCGGCTGGCCGCCCGCATCGGCGTCGGCGAGCGGGTCTCCTTCCTGGGCTTCGTGCCCGACGAGCTCATGCCCCAGACGTTCGCCGCCGCCGACGTGTTCGCCATGCCGGGCATCGCCGAGCTGCAGAGCATCGCCACGCTGGAGGCCATGGCCATGGGGCTGCCCGTGGTGGCCGCCGACGCGATGGCGCTGCCGCACCTGGTGGACGAGAACGGATACCTGTTCCAGCCGGGCGACGTGATCTCCCTGGCCAGGCACCTGACGAACATTCTCACCGACGACGACCTGCGGGCCCGGCTCGGCAAGACCAGCAGGGAGCTGGCGCTCACCCACGACGACCGGTCGTCGCTGGCCCGGTTCGAGCAGATCTACGATGAGGTGGCCCGATGACCCCAGTCCAAAGCGCCTGGGGCGCTGTCTCCGGCACGGTGGTGTCCGTGTGCGCCCTGGCGTACGCGCAGGTCGCCCTGCCGACGCAGCCGCTGCTCAGCGACTATGCGTTAGTCTCCGGCGGGCTCGTGCCCGTCCTCGTGGGGATGCTGGCACTGGCGGGGGCGTGCCTGTGTCTCGCGTACGGGCTGGCGGCGAGCGACCCGGCGCGCACCGCGGCCACCAGGGTGCTGCTGCTGGCGGGGGCGGCGGGGCTGATGATGAGCGCGATCTTCCCCACGGACCCCGGCAACTCGCAGGTGGGCTCGCTGACCGGCGAGATCCACCGGTGGGCGGCGGCCGTCGTGTTCACCTCGCTGCCGGTCGCCGGCTGGAGCCTGGCCAGGGGCCGGGAGGCGGCGCCCCTGTGGAACGCGGTCCGGGCCCTGAGCGTGACCTCCGCGGCCATGCTGGCCTTCTACCTGGCGGCCCACCCGGCCTCGATCACCTCGCCGCTGATCGGCGGCGCAGGCTACTACGGCCCGCTGGAGCGGGGCGTGGTGCTGGCCGAGATGGCGCTGCTCGTCGCCATGGCGCTGGTGTCGGTCGCGAAGCGGCCCGCCGTGCGCACCCAGGCCGTCCCGGCCGAACCCGAACGCCCCGAGCGGACAGACCGCCTGGCGGCCTGATGCCCCCACCCTTCGACCCGCGACGAAATGACGCCGTTCTAGCGTGGAACCATGCTCATCACACGCCACTCAGCCGCTGAGGCGGTGCTCGCCGACCCGAGGTACGTGCCGCCTCCCGTACGACAGGACGCCGAGGAGGGCACGCTGGCCTGGCTCCGCGCCCAGGTGTCGAGGTTCAGCACCGGAGAGACGCACGCCGGGCGGCGCCGCCTGCTGGAGGAGCGGCTGGCCGCCCTTGACCCCGCCGAGCTGAGAACGGCCGCCAGAGCCATGACGCTGGAGCGGGGCGGCGACTGGCGAGGCGTCCCCACGGCCGTGCTCGGCGCCGCGCTGGGGGTGAAGGACACGGGCGCCGTGGCCGCCGCCGCGACCGGCTACCTGTCCGGCGAGGAGAGCCCGGAGGCCGACGCCGCCGTCGCCGAACTGCTCGGCCAGGCCACGATCCCCGAGATCACCCTGCTGCTGCAGGGGCACGCCGCCACGGAGGCGCTCATCGAGAACGCCCTCGGGCATGCCTTCGAGAACGACCCCGGGCGCGCCTTCGAGCACGCCGGACCCGGCGCCGACCCCGAGGCGCTGCTGCACGAGACGCTCAGGCAGGACCCGCCGCTCAAGGCCACCCGCAGGCTCGACACGCGGACCGGCGACGAGGTGACCATCGACCTGGTGTCGGCCAACCGCGACCCTGACGTGTTCGCCGATCCCGACCGGTTCGACCTCTCGCGCGGCCGTACCCCCCATCTGACCTTCGGCCACGGCGTGCGCCCCTGCCCCGGGCCCGCCCACGCGCTCGCGCTGGCCGCCGGCGTGCTCGAAGCCCTTCTCGACGCGAGCCGCTCATGAACTTCCACGACCTGCACCGCCCCGGCGACCCCCTGCTGCTGCCGAACGCCTGGGACTACGGCTCGGCCGCCCTCCTGGCCCGGGAGGGCTTCCCGGCGATCGGCACGACCAGCCTCGGCGTGGCCGCCGCGTACGGCAGACCGGACGCGGCCGGCGCCACCAGGGCGGAGACCATCGAGCTGGCCGAATCGATCAAGGACCTGGGCGTCATGGTCACCGTCGACATCGAGGGCGGCTTCAGCGACGACCCCGCCGAGGTGTCCGACCTGGTCGCGGGCCTCGCCGCGCTCGGAGTCGCGGGGATCAACCTGGAGGACGGCCGCCCGGATGGCACGCTGCGCCCGATCGAGCTGCACCAGCGGATCATCGAGGCGGCCAAGGGACACGGCGTGTTCGTCAACGCCCGTACGGACACGTACTGGCTGAAGACCGGCGACACGCGCGAACGGGTGGCCGCCTACGGCCACGCCGACGGGATCTTCGTGCCCGGCATGAGCGATCTGCGCGAGATCGCCGAGGTGGCCGCGAGCACGCCGCTCCCCCTCAACGTCCTCTACCAGCCGGACGGCCCCACGCTCCCCCGGCTCGCCGAGGCCGGCGTGGCCAGGGTCAGCACCGGGTCGCTGCTGTACCGGGCCGCGCTCCACGGGGCGCTCGCGGCGGTGTCCGCGGCCCAGGGCAGGCAGGCCCCTCCGCTGCCGACCTACGCGGAGATCGCCGCGCTGCTGCCGCAACCGCGATAATCGAGGCATGCGCTTCCAGATCCTCGGGCCCACCAGCGCGCTGGACGAGGACGGCGAGCCGGTCGCGCTCGGCGGTCCCCGGGTGCGCGCGCTGCTGACGCTGCTCGCCCTGCACGCCGGCCGCATCGTCGGCGGCGAACAGCTCGTGGACGGCATGTACGGCCCGAGACCGCCCGAGGGCGTGGCCAACGCGCTGCAGTCGCAGGTCTCCAGGCTGCGGCGGGCGCTGGGCAGGGACCTGGTGGAGTTCCATCCGGCGGGATACCGGCTGGTGGCCGACCCTCAGGACGTGGACGCGCGCAGGTTCGAGCTGCTGACGCAGCAGGGCAGGCAGGCCCTCGCCGGCGGTGATCCCGGCCGGGCGGCCACGCTCCTGCGCGAGGCGCTCGAGCTGTGGCGGGGCGCGCCGCTGTCCGACGCCCCGCACGCCGAGGCCGCCGCGGCGGCACTGGCCGAGCTGCGGCTGGCCGCCACCGAGGACCGCGTGCAGGCCGACCTCGACCTGGGCCGGCATCGCGAGCTGGTCGCCGAGCTGAGCCAGCTCGCCGCCGCCCACCCGCTGCGCGAGCGGCTGCGCGCCCTGCTCATGCGTGCCCTCTACGGCAGCGGCCGCCAGGCCGAGGCGCTGACCGTCTACGACGAGGCCAGGAAGATCCTGGACGAGGAGCTCGGCGTCGAGCCGGGAGCCGAGCTGGCCGCCGCCCACCTGGCCGTGCTCAGGGCCGACCCGGCGCTCGGCGCCCTCGCTCCCGACGCCGCCCCCGCGGCCCGGCGGCGGCAGGGCCTGCGTGCCCAGTTCACCAGCTTCGTCGGCAGGGCCGAGGAGATCGAGCAGGTGGCCGCCAGGCTGCGAGCCAACCGGCTCGTCACGCTGATCGGGCCCGGCGGCGCGGGCAAGACGCGGCTGGCGACCGAGGCGGCCGACCAGGAGCCCGGCGACGTGTGCTTCGTGGAGCTCGCGCCGGTCTCCGAGGACGCCGGCGTGCCGGGGGCCGTCCTGTCCGCCCTGGACATCCGCGACGCCCCGCCCACCCCCGACCGGCTCACCGTCGACCCGGCCACCAGGCTCGTCACCGCGCTGGCCGGCCGCAGGCTGCTCCTGGTCCTGGACAACTGCGAACACGTCGTCGCGGCCACCGCCGGCCTGGCCGACCTGCTGCTGGCCTCCTGCCCCGAGCTGCGCGTGCTGGTGACCGGGCGCGAGGCGCTCGGCATCACCGGCGAGTCGATCCTGCCCGTGGCGCCGCTGCGGCTGCCGCCGCCCGAGGCCGGCAGCCCCCTGGACTATCCGGCGGTCCGGCTGTTCGCCGACCGCGCCGCCGCCGTACGGCCCGGCTTCGCCGTGGACGCGGGCAACGCCGCGGCGGTCGTACGCATCTGCCGGGCGCTCGACGGGCTGCCGCTGGCCATCGAGCTGGCCGCGGCGCGGCTGCGCACCCTGTCGGTGGCCGACGTGGCGGCCCGGCTCGACGACCGGTTCAGGCTGCTGACCAGGGGCAGCCGTACGGCGCTGCCCCGGCACCAGACGCTGCACGCGGTCGTCGCGTGGAGCTGGGACCTGCTGGACGAGAGCGAGCAGCGGCTGGCCAGGCGGCTGAGCGTGTTCGTCGGCGGCGCCCGGCCGGAGGCGGCCGAGCAGGTGTGCGGGCTGCCCGAGGACGTGCTCTTCTCGCTGGCGGAGAAGTCGCTGGTGGAGTTCGTGGGCGGCCGTTTCCGGATGCTGGAGACGATCAGGGTGTTCTGCGCGGAACGGCTGGCGGAGTCGGGCGAGGCCGAGCCGATCTCCGAGGCGCACGCCCGCTACTGCCTCGACCTGGTCATGACGGCCGACCCGTTGCTGCGCACCGGTGAGCAGCTGGAGTGGCTGGTCCGGCTCGACGAGGAGAGCGACGAGGTCGACGCGGCGATCCGCTGGGCGACCGCGTCCGGGCGGCCGGAGCTGGGGTTGCGGCTGCTGGCCCACTGCGGCTGCTACTGGTGGATGCGCGGCAACCGCGTCACCAGCGCCCACCTGGCCGCCGACCTCATGACCGCGCTCGGCTTCCGGCATCCGCCGGGCATGGAGGAGGAGTACGTCATGTGCGTGCTCATCAGGGCCTGGACCGGCGGCATCGACGAGGAGCTGCGCGCGCGGCTCGCGGAGGCGCGGCAGCTGCTGCCGGCGTACAACCTGCCGATGCGGGTGGAGTTCCTCTCGATGCTGCTCTCGGCCTACACAGGGCCGCCCGGCGAGTACGACGAGGTCTACACCGCGCTCACCAGCCGCGCCGACGAGCTCGAGCCCTGGCAGGAGGCGCTGTCCTACGGCGGTGTGGCGTTCCTGCTGCAGTCGACCGGCCGGGCCGCCGAGGCGCTGGTCAACTTCGAGCGGAGCCTGGCCGCGTTCAAGGCCATCGGGGAGCGGTGGGGCATGGTGATGACGCTGTCCGGCCTCGGCGCTCTCTACCAGGAGAAGGGCGACTTCACGACCGCGATCGCGCTGGCCGACGAGGCGCTGGCGGTGGCCACCGAGCTGGGCGCCGAGACGGAGATCGCCGAGGCCCTGTGCCGGCGGGGCGACGCCCGGCTCAACCTGGCCGACGCGACGGGCGCGCGGGCCGACTACCTGCGGGCCGCCGAGATGTCGCGCAGGAACGGTTCGACGGAGACGATGGCGTGGGCGCACCTCGGGCTGGGCCAGGTCGCGCTGTTCCAGGGTGACCTGGACGAGGCCCGCGCGCTGCTCGTCCAGGCTCGTGACGAGGTGCCGGGCGACTGGTACACCACGGAGGAGACCCGCGCCCGCATCACCGCCGCCCTCGACGAGGTGAACGCCCGCTCAGCCGGGCCTGCCAGCGAGCCTCCCAGTTAAGCGGCCGACGAGCCGCCCCGGCCGGGCCTGCCAGCGGGGCGGTCAGCGAGCGGTAGGCAGGCCGTCAGCCGCGCTCCCGACAGTAGACGGCATGAAGAACAAATGGTCCTGCCTGGCCATCGCCTGCCTGGCCACCCTGCTGCTCTCGCTCGACCTCACGGTCCTGCACCTGGCCCTGCCCAGGCTGGTGACCGACCTCGGCGCGAACTCCACCCAGTTGCTCTGGATCGGCGACATGTACGGCTTCGCGCTGGCCGGCCTCCTCGTCACCATGGGCAACCTCGGCGACCGCATCGGCCGCAAGCGCCTGCTGCTGATCGGCGCGGCCGCGTTCGGGGCCGCCTCGGTGGTGACGGCGTACGCGCCCAACCCCGAGCTGCTGATCGCGGCCAGGGCCCTGCTCGGCGTGGCCGGAGCGACGATCATGCCGTCCACCCTGTCGATCGTCCGGAACGTGTTCACCGACCCGGGCGAGCGCACCGCCGCCATCGGCATCTGGAGCGGGATGAGCGCCGCCGGGTTCGCCATCGGCCCGGTCGTGGGCGGCCTGCTGCTCGACCACTTCTGGTGGGGCTCGGTCTTCCTGATCAACGTACCGATCATGCTGCTGGTGCTGGCCGGCGGGATCCTGGTGCTGCCCGAGTCGCGCAACCCGCACGCGGGCCGGCCCGACCTGATCAGCGTCGTCCTCTCGTTCGCCGGCGTGGTGACGGCCGTCTACGCGGTCAAGGAGGCGGCGCACAAGGGCCTGGAGCACGCCGACGTGCTGGTGGCGGGCGCGGCCGGGGTCCTGCTGCTGGGCCTGTTCGTGTGGCGCCAGACGCGGCTGCCCGAGCCGCTGATCGACGTCCGGCTCTTCAGGCGGCGGGCGTTCAGCGCGTCCATCGTCACGAACCTGCTGGCGATCTTCACGATGTCGGCCATGATGCTGATGTTCGGCTGGTACCTGCAGCTCGTCCTGGGCTGGTCGCCGCTCCAGGCGGGCCTCGCACAACTGCCGGGCGGCCTCAGCGGCGCGGTGGGCGGCATCATGGCCGCCAAACTGATCCACCGCATCGGCAGGAACGGCGTGGTCGCGCTGGGCCTGGCCATGAACGCCGGCGCGTTCCTCTACTACAGCACGCTCGGCCCCTCCCTGAACTACCTCGCCCTGCTCCCCGTCATGATCATCGGTGGCCTCGGAGTCGGCTTCACCTTCACCGTCAACAACGACAACGTCCTCGCCACGGCCCCCAGGGAGCGAGCGGGAGCGGCCGCCGCCGTCTCGGAAACGGCCTTCGAACTGGGCGGCGCACTGGGCATCGCCATCCTCGGCACGGTCCTGAACACCGCCTACCAAACCAACCTGCACCTCCCCACCGGCCTCCCCTCCGCCGACGCCGCACGAGAGTCGATCGCAGGCGCGGTGAGCACGGCCACGACCTTGCCGCCGGAGCAGGCGGGTCAGCTCATGCGAGCAGCACAGACGGCCTTCATCGAGGGCCTGCACGTGACCGCCCTGGTCACTGCCGCCCTCCTGGCCGTTGTGGCCGTGCTGGCCCTGATCGGGCTGCGCGGCGTACCGAAGGTCATCCCGGAGGAAGTCCTGACCCACGCCTGACACCGGCAACCAGCATGGTCCTCACAATGGGGGGCGCTACGCGCGATACCGGCTCGGGCAGCGCCTCCCAGGGGGGCAGAGCCCCCCTTCGACCCCCCAACTGCTCGGTCCTCGCAGTGAGTCGCGCTACGCGCGATGGAGCTCGGGCAGCGCCCTGGGGGGGGGGGGGCCCCCCCCCCCCGCGGGGGGGGGGGGGGGGCCGCCCCCCCCCCCCCCCCCCCCCCCCCCCCC
>NZ_JBSFTC010000129.1:0-29797 GCF_053590415.1 Nonomuraea sp. NPDC003201 | reverse complement strand
GCCCGCCGTTCTCACGGCGGGCGGCCCGTTGCGCGTTCACCACCACGGTCTTTTACGGCTGCGCACGGTGGGCCCCACCCGCCGCACCGGGCCGAGGACCCTCCAGGGTGACGCTTCTCCGCCTCACCGCCGCGCCACCGTGACGCGCGCACGCTTGACCGGCGGATGGGCCTCCCTACGAATCCGGACGTGCCCTGGATTACATAGTTCGAAATTTGACCACATGTGGCCGTCTTGATTGACAAGCCCCCTGGCAGACACGGACATTGCGGGCATCCCTAGCAGCCATTCGGGGGCTGATTTCTCGGAGGCGCGATGAAGCGCGCATTAATCATGTTCGCCGGCACCCTCCTGTTACTCGGTTCGTTCACCATCCCGCCCGCGTCGGCGGTGCCGAAGCCCGCTCCGGGCCCCGACGGCGTGTTCGTCTACACCGGCGAGCTCACCGCGGACCAGGTGGCCAAGCTCGTCGCGGCCGGCGTGGACCGCGAGGAGATGCGGATCGTCAAGCGGGCGAACGGCAAGGTCACCATCGAGGTGGTCCTCGCCGCCGCGCTGGCCGGCACGCTCGCCAAGCAGGGCGTCACCCTGAAGGCCCAGACCGCCGACAGGGCGCGGCTGGCGCAGAAGGGCGACGGGGTGTTCAAGAGATACGCGGGCGCCGGCGGCATCCGCGAGGAGATCATCGCCGCGGCCGACGCCAAGCCCGGCATCGCCAAGGTCGTCAACCTCGGCAACAGCCTCAACGGCACGCCGATCACCGCGATCAAGGTGACCAAGGACGCCCGCAAGCTCGCCGACGGCAAGCGCCCGGCCATGCTGTACATGGCCGCCCAGCACGCCCGCGAGTGGATCACACCCGAGATGGTGCGGCGGCTGCTGCACCACTTCCTCGACGGCTACGGCGGCAACGCCGAGCTCACCAAGCTCGTGAACACCACCGAGCTGTGGTTCATGCCGGTGGCCAACCCCGACGGCTACGACTACACCTTCACCCCCGACAACCGGCTGTGGCGCAAGAACCTGCGGGACAACGACGGCGACGGCCAGCTCACCAGCGCCGACGGCGTCGACCTCAACCGCAACTTCGCCTACAAGTGGGGCTACGACAACGAGGGCTCGTCGAACATCCTCGCCAGCCAGACCTACCGCGGCAAGTCGGCGCAGTCGGAGCCGGAGACCGTGGCGCTGGACAACCTGACCAAGCGGGTGCACTTCACGTACCTGCTGAACTACCACTCCGCCGCCATGCTGCTGCTGTACGGGGTCGGCTGGCAGCAGGCCACGCGATCGCCCGACGACCTGATCTTCGAGGCCATGCTCGGCGACGACGCCCACCCGGCCGTACCCGGCTATGACCCCGACATCGGCGCCGAGCTCTACACCACCAACGGCGAGCTGGACGGGCACATGACCAACGTGCGGAAGGTCATGTCCATCACGCCGGAGATGTCCACCTGCGAGGACGCGGTCGCGCGGAACCCGAACGACGAGTGGACGCTCGACGACTGCGCCGGCGGGCAGGGCTTCACCTTCCCCGACAGCGAGGCGCTGATCCAGGACGAGTTCCTCAAGAACGTCCCGCTGGCGCTGGCCGCGGCCAAGACCGTGCACACGCCGGACACCCCGGTCTCCGTGGTCGGGCGCACGGTGCCCGACTTCGCGCCGGACTCCTTCAGCGTCTCGTACGGCGACCCGCAGCCGGTGGCGGTCACCGCCCGCAGGTCGCTGCTGGGCAAGGTGCTGCGCTTCCGCGTCAACGGCGGCCCGGCGCAGACCAGGCCGCTGTCGGAATGGCAGGGCGGCAAGCGGTACGGCGACGAGAACGACCTGTTCTTCGCCGAGTACCGCGGCACCGTGAGCGGCGCGAAACCGGGTGACAAGGTCGAGGTCTGGTTCCAGGGCTTCAAGCAGGGCACCGGGCTCGTCTCCAGCTCGCACTTCACCTACACCCTGGCCAAGGACTCCGCGGCCAAGGTCCTGATCGTCGCCAACGAGGACTACACCGGCTTCAACCCGGACTATCCGCCCTCGGTGACGGCCCCCAAGCACACCACGACGTACAAGAAGGCCCTCCAGGCCGCCGGGTACGCCTCCGAGACCTGGGACGTGGACGCGCAGGGCGTGCCGGACCACCTGGGCGTGCTGTCGCACTTCAAGGGCGTGGTGTGGGAGCTGGGCGACAACCGGCTGTCGATGGACCAGCAGGACCTGGTCACCGTGACCCCGCTCGGCAACCTGCCCGACGCGGACGTCAAGCGGTCGCAGCAGGACCTGACCGTCTCCATCCGCGACTACCTCAACGAAGGGGGCAAGCTCCTCTACACCGGCGAGACGGCCGCGTACTACGGCATTCTCGACACGATCGTCGGAGGCATCTACTACGGCATCGACGGCGACCCGGACGGCGACTGCGTGGTCACCACGATCCAGGGCCTGTTCAACGAATGCCTGCTGCTGGCCGACGACTTCACCCAGTACTACATGGGCGTCGGCGGGCGCATCGCGCGCGACTCCCCGACCGGCTTCGCCGGCAAGGGCCCGCTGGCCGGGACGGGCGGCACGTTCGGCGGTCCGGCCACGGTGGACAACCCGCTGGACGAGGCGGGGGTGCTGCAGCCCATGGGCACGGACCTGCCGAGGTTCACGGGCACTCCGGCGGCCGGCTACACGCTCGGCGCGGGCGGTCCGTTCGACCCGATCGAGGGCCAGTGGTACGTCAGGGGGCCGCACGCGGACGACTCGTACATGCGGCTGACCAGGACGGTCAACCTGGGAACCGTGACGGCGGCGCAGCAGCCGAGGCTGGGCTTCCAGCTGTCCTTCGACACCGAGCCCGGCTATGACAACGTCATCGTCGAGGCCCACACGGTCGGCCAGGACAACTGGACCACGCTCCCCGACCTCAACGGCGGCACCGACAGCGCCGTGCCGTCGGAGTGCGAGGCCGGCTTCTACCTGGGCGAGCACCCGTGGCTGGGGCACTACCTGACCGGCGGCAACCCCTGCACGGCCAGTGGCACCAGCGGCTCCTGGAACCGGTTCACCGGTGACTCCGGCGGCTGGAAGCAGGTCGCCTTCGACCTGTCCGCCTACGCGGGCCAGCAGGTCGAGGTGTCGATCAGCTACGTGACCGACCCGAGCACGGGCGGCGTGGGCGTGTTCGTGGACGACACGCGGGTCACCACCACCGGCGGCACCCTCGACTCCGAGGGCTTCGAGACCGGCCTCGGCCCCTGGGCCGTCCCCGGTCCGCCGGCGGGCAGCCCCACCGGCGGCGGCGACTTCGCCCGCGCGCAGGCGGACACCACGGCCGCCGTCTCCACCAAGGACACGGTGCTGCTGGGGTTCGGGCTGGAGCAGCTCGCCAACGACAACGAGCGGAACGCGACGATCAAGAAGGTGATGAAGTACCTGATCGGCTGATCTCGCCTGACGGACGGCCGCTTCTGCCAGGAGCGGCCGTCCCTCGGGTCAACGGAGTGTCAGCACGCCCGATGGCAGATCCGCGTTTCTACCATGAGGTCGGGAGCGGGTCCGCAGGAAAATATCAGAACTGTCCCTGATCTTAGGCGGTAATTGTCCCCACGTTTATGTCAGAACTGTCCCCTCCCCTGGCTTCTCGGGTGGTCCGCCGGCCGGACAGGGCGCGGAGACGATGTTTGGATCCCTTGATCGTGGCAGCGCTGCGTGCTTCACGGCCAATGCATGAATGTGTGTGGAACGTGGTCCACTGCCCCTCGCTCGGGGCGGGCTCCAGAAGGCTCACCCGGTAACCGGGCGACGGGCGGGCTTGGCGAGCGGAGCGAGCGGGGGTTTGGCGGGGTCGAAGGGGCGGAGCCCCTGGGGGGCAGGGCCCGAGCGCTCGCATGGCGCGTAGCGCCTCCTGATGCGAGGACGATGATTTCGCCCGGGGGCTCGTGGGCGACCGAAAGATCATGTAAAGGCGGGGGTTACGCGGGTTTTCGCGGTCGCTTGATGACATGCGTCCTATGCGTACATCACGTTTCGCTCTTGTGCTGCTGGCCGCGGGCGCCGTGCTCATGACGGGAAGCGCCGCGTTCGCCGATCCCGATCCGTCCGCGCTGGAGCTGCGGGTGGTCGTGGACGACTGCTACTACTCGGTGGTTCGGCCATGACCGACCCCGCGCTGCTCGAACGGGCACTGTTCGAGGTCAAGCGGGTGATCGTGGGTCAGGACCGCATGGTCGAGCGGCTGCTCGTGGCGGTGCTCGCCAAGGGCCACTGCCTGCTGGAAGGCGTGCCCGGCATCGCCAAGACGCTGGCCGCCGAGACCATGGCCACCGTGGTCGGCGGCACGTTCGCCCGTATCCAGTTCACGCCCGACCTGGTGCCCGCCGACATCGTCGGGACCAGGATCTACCGGCCGTCGACCGAGACCTTCGACATCGAGCTCGGCCCGGTCATGGTCAACCTGCTGCTCGCCGACGAGATCAACCGGGCGCCCGCGAAGGTGCAGTCGGCGCTGCTGGAGATCATGGCCGAGCGGCAGGTCAGCATCGGCGGGGTCTCGCACGACGTGCCGAGGCCGTTCCTGGTGCTGGCCACCCAGAACCCGATCGAGTCCGAGGGCGTCTACCACCTGCCCGAGGCGCAGCGGGACCGCTTCCTCATGAAGATCGACGTGGACTATCCCAGCGAGTCGGAGGAGCTGGCGATCGTCTACCGCATGAGCGTGGACCCGCCCGTCCCGCACGCCGTGCTGGACCCCGCTCAGGTCGTCGCGCTCCAGCGGCGGGCCGAGGAGGTCTTCGTGCACCACGCCGTGGCCGAGTACGCCGTCCGCCTCGTCTACGCCACCCGCGATCCCGACCGGTTCGGGGTGGAGGACGTGCGCCGGCTGCTGGCGTTCGGGGCGAGCCCCAGGGCCACGCTCGGCCTGCTGGCGGCCGGGCGGGCGCTGGCTCTGATGCGGGGGCGCGACTACGTGCTGCCGGAGGACGTGCGCGACCTGGCGTACGACGTCATGGCGCACCGGCTCGTGCTCTCCTTCGACGCGCTGGCCGACGGGGTGGCGCCCAGGCAGATCGTGGACCGGGTGCTGGCGGCCGTACCGCTGCCCGTCATCGCCCCCCAGCAGCAGGCACAGCTGAACGAAGCCGTGGCATGAGGCCGTACCTGATGGCCGAGCCCGCGCTGCGCCGGCTGGAGCTGACGATCACCAGGAGACTGGATGGACTGCTGCAGGGGGAGCATCTGGGACTGGTCCCGGGGCCGGGGAGCGAGCCGGCGGAGACCCGGCCGTACCAGGCGGGCGACGACGTGCGGCGGATGGACTGGAACGTCACCGCCCGCACCAACGAGCCCCATGTCCGGGACCTGGTCGCCGACCGCGAGCTGGAGATCTGGGCGCTGCTCGACGCCACCGCCAGCATGGACTTCGGCACCGCGGCCATGGAGAAGCGGGAGCTGGCCGTGTCGGCGCTGGCGGCGGTCGGCTTCCTCACCCAGCGGACCGGCAACCGGATCGGCACCCACCTGCTGCACGGCGGCGGCGTCAGGACGCTGCCCGCCCGGACGGGCCGGCCGCACCTGATGGCGCTGCTGCAGGCGGCCTTCGCGCTGCCCCGCACCCCGCCCGGGGTGGCCGAGCCGCTGCTGGGCGTGGCCGCCGACCAGCTCGGCCGGGTGGTACGGCGCCGCGGCCTGGTCGTGGTCGTGTCGGACTTCCTCGACGCGCCCGAGACCTGGGAGCTGCCCCTGCGCAAGCTCACCGCCAGGCACCAGGTGCTGGCCGTGGAGGTGCTCGACCCGCGCGAGCTGACGCTGCCCGACGTCGGGATCCTGACGCTGGTCGACCCGGAGACGGGGCGGCGGCGCGAGGTCGCCACGGGGAGCGCGCGGCTGCGCCGCAGGTACGCGGAGGCGGCGGCGGAGCAGCGGGACGCCGTCGCGCAGGCGCTGCGCCGGACCGGGGCGACCCACCTGCGGTTGCGCACGGACCGGGACTGGGTGCGCGACCTGGTCCGGCACGTCATGCGCCAGCGCCGCCTGGCCGCCCTGGCGCGCCCCGCGGGCGGAGGAGGTGATGCGGCGTGACGCTGATCGCGCCCCTGTGGTTGCTGCTGCTCGTCCCCGTGGCCGCGCTGGCCCTGGCGTACGTGGTCATGGCCCTGCGGAGCAGGACCGCGTACGCCGTCAGGTTCACCAACCTCGACCTGCTCGACAAGGTCGCCCCGAGGCGGCCGGGCTGGCGCAGGCACGTTCCGGCGGCGGCGCTGCTGCTGATGTTCGTGCTGCTCGTGATCGGTTTCGCCCGGCCGACGGCCGAGGTGCGGGTGCCGAGGGAGCGGGCGACGATCATGGTGGCGTTCGACGTGTCGGCGTCCATGAGCGCCACCGATGTGCGGCCCAACCGGTTCGAGGCGGCCAAGCAGGCGGCCAGGCAGTTCGTGGCGGGCCTGCCCGAGCGGTTCAACCTGGGCCTGGTGTCGTTCTCCTCGTCGGCGTCCGTCGCCGTGCCGCCGACCACGGACCGGCAGGCGGTGCTGAGCGCGCTCGACCGGCTCAGCACCGCCTCGGGCACCGCCATCGGCGAGGCGGTCTACTCCTCGCTGGACGCCATCGCCGCGCTCGACGCGCAGGAGGAGAGGCCGCCCGCGCACATCGTGCTGCTGTCCGACGGCTCCAACACCACGGGCCGCACGGTCGGCGACGCGGCCGCGGCGGCCTCCGGGAGGGGCGTGCCGGTCACGACCATCGCGTACGGCACGGCGGACGGCACGATCGACATCTCGGGACGCGAGATCCCGGTGCCGGTGGACGCCCCGGCGCTGCGCGGGCTGGCCGAGGCGGCCGGCGGCGGCTTCTACGAGGCGGCCAGCGGCGACGAGCTGCAGGCGGTCTACGAGGACATCGGCACGTCGGTCGGCTACCGGACCGAGCGGCAGGAGGTATGGATGTGGTTCGTGGCGGCGGGGATGGCCTTCGCGCTGATCGCGGCGGTGACGTCGATGTTGTGGTTCTCGAGGCTGCCATGAGGGGTCTGGGCAGCCCGCGCGGGCCGCAGTTCGTCACCCCGCCCGTCGTGGCCGCCGTGCCGCAGGATCCACCGCAGAAGGGGGCGCCGCCCAAGGGACGTCTGCTCGTGGCCGCCGCGCTCGTCGCGGCGCTCACCGGGGCGGCGGCGGGCATCGCTGGGGGTGCGGCGGGGGCACGGCTCTCCGAAGGGTCCGAGCCGGCCCCCGCCGCCGCCCTCCCCAGGGTGGCGCCCGCGCCGTCGGCCGGCCTCAGCGGGCTGAGCGCGACGGCGGCCCGGGTGCTGCCCAGCGTGGTCTCGGTGGAGACGGGCGGCGGGGGCGGCTCGGGGTTCGTGGTGGACGGCCGCGGCCACATCCTCACCAACGCGCACGTGATCAGGGGCGGCGACCGGGCGACCGTCGTGCTGAACGACGGCCGCCGGATCAGCGCCCGCGTGATCGGCGAGGACGACGACGAGGACCTGGCCGTGCTGGAGGTGGACTACCCGCGGGAGCTCACGCCCGCCACCCTCGGCAGGTCCGGCGACCTGGCCGTCGGCGACCAGGTGCTCGCGATCGGCTCCCCGCTGGGCCTGTCGGGCACGGTCACCGCCGGCATCGTGAGCGCTCTGGACCGGGAGGTACGGTTGGGCTCGGCACGGCGTACGGCCGTGCAGACGGACGCGTCCATCAACCCCGGCAACTCGGGCGGCCCGCTGGTCAACGCCCGGGGCGAGGTCGTCGGGGTGAACACGGCGATCGCGTCTGGGCGGGGCGGCGGCAACATCGGCATCGGGTTCGCCATTCCCATCGACCGGGCGGCGCCGATCGCGGAACGAATCATCCGAAACTAGGGTGCGGGGCATGCGACTGCTTGTGGTGGAAGACGAGGAGGACCTGGTCGACGCGTTGCGCGTCGGCCTCGTCCGTGCGGGATACGCGGTGGACGTCGCCTACGACGCGCCTTCCGCGCATGAGAAGTTGCAGGTGAACTCGTACGATCTGGTCCTGCTCGACCTCAACCTGCCCGGCGGGGACGGCTTCCAGCTGTGCCGCAGCGTGCGCGCGGCCGGGCAGGGTGCGCGGATCATCATGGTGACCGCCCGCGACCGCCTGGACGACCGGGTGCGCGGGCTCGACGAGGGGGCCGACGACTACCTGGTCAAGCCGTTCGCGTTCCCCGAGCTGCTGGCTCGGGTGCGGGCGCTGCTGCGCAGGGACTCCGGCGCAGGCACGTCGGTGCTGGAGGTGGGCGGGCTGCGGATCGACACCGCCAGGCTGGAGGTGTCGCTGCACGGAAGGTCGCTGGCGCTCACCCCCAAGGAGTACGGGGTCCTGCACTACCTCATGCGCCGCCCCGGACACGTGGTCTCCTCCGAGGAGCTGCTGGAACACGTCTGGGACGAGCACGCCGACCCGTTCACCAGCACCGTGCGCGTCACGGTCGGCAACCTGCGCCGCAAGCTGCAGGAGGAGGGCCTGATCGAGACCGTGATCAGCCGGGGCTACCGGCTCAAGGAACCGGCGTGATCCACACCATCCGCTTCCGGCTCACGGTCCTCTACTCGGGACTGCTCTTCGTGCTGGCCGCGCTCGTGCTTGGCGGCACCTACTTCGCCGTCTCCAAGACCACCGACCAGCGCCCGATCACGACGGAGTTCGCCAAGACCTACAGCGGCAACACCTTCCTCGGCAAGCGCGAGGTGGTCTTCGTCGAGGAGGTCGAGAACGCGGTCAACGTCCGGACGATGGCCACGCTGCGCGACTATTCGCTCATCACGCTGGCCGGCCTCTACGTCGCCAGCCTGGGCATCGGCTGGGTGCTGGCGGGCCGCGTGCTGCGGCCGGTCAGGTCGATCACGCGTACGACGGAGGAGATCCAGGCCACCGACCTCAAGCGGCGCATCAAGCTGAACGGGCCGCGCGACGAGCTCAAGGACCTGGCCGACACCATCGACACCATGCTGGACCGGCTGGAGGAGGCGTTCAGGGCGCAGCGCCAGCTCATCGACGACGCCTCCCACGAGCTGCGCAGCCCGCTGACGATCATCCGGGCGAACGTGGACGCCGTTCTCGCCGCCCCCGAGGCCAGCGACGAGGAGCGGGCCAGGGCCGTGGCCATCGTGGACCGCGCCACCACCCGCATGACCAGGCTCGTCGAGGACCTGCTGGCCAGCGCCAGGCGGCAGGGCGGCGCGTTCGCCGACGCCGACCTCGACCTGGCCAGGATGGTGGGCGAGGCGTGCGAGGAGTACGCGGCCCCGGCCGCCGCCCGCGACCTGACGCTCACCCGGGAGCTGGGATCGGGCCTGGAGGCGACCGGCGACGCCGACGCGCTGCGCCGCGCCGTGGCGAACCTGCTCTCCAACGCCGTGCGCCTCTCACCGCCCGGCGGGGCGATCCGGGTCGCGGCGGGCAGGTCCGAGGGCTGGCTGTGGGTGGCGGTCCGCGACGACGGCCCCGGGATCGAGGCGGCCGACCAGGCGCGGGTGTTCGACCGGTTCTGGCGCGGCGAGTCCAGCCGCCGCGACCGCCACACGGGCCTCGGCCTGGCCATCGTCCGCCAGATCGTGGAGTCGCACGGAGGGCGGGTGGCGGTGTTCTCGCGGCTGGGGGAGGGGGCCACGTTCGTGCTCTGGCTGCCGCCGCGTGACGGTGTCCCCGGCGCGCCGCCCGATCACAACCCTCTCTGACCGGCCCGCCTGCGGCAGACCGCCCGGGCGATCAGGAACGCCGCCACCGGCACCACGAACACGGCTGCCCGCAGCCCGATCACGATCATCGCGTAGGTGTCGTGCGGCACCGTGAGCAGCGCGTGCGGGGCCGGGGGCGGCTCGGGGAACCCTGGCGCGGAGTGCATCGGCGGCGCCGCCTCCGAGAACCACGTGCCCGCCCACAACACGGTGAAGAACGCGATGACCGCGATGCCCAGCGCCGTGCGCACCGGGGCCTGCGCGGGCCGGTCGAGCAGGTGGTGGTGGTCGCCGTCGCCGGTGAAACGCCGTTCGAGGAACGGGTAGAGCAGCAGGATCCCGAAGAAGACCGTCAGGATCAGCGGCGGGATCCAGAGCCCGGGCTGCAGGACGTACCCGCCGACCGTGATCTCCCACGGCGGGACGAGCCGCTGCGCGCCGTCCAGCACCCCGAAGTACCAGAACGGCTGCGCCGACGGGACGTAACCGCCCGCGCTGTACGCGCCGTGCTCCCACACCGGGTTGACCCGGACGAACGTGGCCAGCGCCGCGATGGCCCCCATCGTGAACAGCGCCGTCGCGCCGTTCTTGACCGCGAAGTAGGGAAAGAACGGGCCGCCGCTGACCCGGCCTTCAGCGTCCAGCGTGGCCCTTCGTTCGGTGTGCTTCTGCCGCCAGGTGAGGATCAGCGCGTGCAGCGGCACGACCGCCATCAGGATCCCCGGCACCAGCAGCACGTGGGTGACGAAGACGCGCGGGAGGACCTGCCCGGGGAACTCGCCGTCGAAGGCGAACGCCGACAGGTACGTCCCCACCACCGGGATCGACAGCAGCAGCCCCTGCGCCTGCCGCAGCCCGGCCATCGCGAGCTGGTCGCCGGGCAGCGAGACGCCCAGGAACGACTCGAACAGCACCAGCCCGAACAGCACCACCCCGAGCATCCACGTCAGCTCGCGCGGCCGCCGGAACGCGCCGGTGAAGAAGACGCGGCACAGGTGGGCCACGATCGCCAGCACGAACACCGTCGCCGACCAGTGGTGGAGCTGCCGCATCAGCAGCCCGCCCCGCACGTCCAGGCTGATCCCCGCCGCGGACGCGAAGGCCACGTCGGGGTTGGGCTTGTAGAACAGCGTGAGGAACGTGCCCGTCAGCACCAGCAGCGCGAACGAGTAGAGCGCCAACTCGCCCAGCAGGAACGACCAGTGGCTCGGGAACAGCTTGCGCAGCTGGGGGCGGAGCCAGCGGGCGAAGGGCAGGCGATCATCGAGGTAGATCGCCGAATCGACGGCCGTTTTTGCGGTTCCCGCGATGATACGGGCGCGTCGCTTGGGCTTGGTAGGAGTGGCCATGGGGGCCTCCTGGTGGGGGTGTGATCCGATTCTGCACCCATACGCCACCTTTCTCAAGAATTGGTGTAAACCAATTGGTCTAATCCAATTTATGGTCTTCCAGAACTATAATTGGATTAGACCTCTGATGGGGCTTTGACCAGCGCAAACGATGACTTATCCGAGGAGTGCAGTTTCATCATCAATTTCGCCGGTAGAGTCCGGGCAGAGGCGTTGATTGGAGCGTGTGGTGGCCAAGTACGTTTACGACTTCACCGAGGGCAACAGGAATCTCAAGGATCTTCTTGGCGGCAAGGGAGCGAACCTTGCCGAAATGACCAACCTCGGGCTCCCCGTTCCCCCCGGATTCACGATCACCAGCGACGCCTGCCGTCACTACCTGGCGGCGGGCGTCGTACCGGACGGCCTCGAGCGGGAGGTCGCCGCGCACCTCGACGCGCTCGAGAAGCAGATGGGGCGGCGGCTCGGGCAGGCCGACGACCCGCTGCTGGTGAGCGTGCGCTCCGGGGCGAAGTTCTCCATGCCGGGCATGATGGAGACCGTTCTCAACATCGGGCTCAACGACGAGTCGGTGCACGGCCTGGCCAAGCAGGCGGGCGGCAACGACCGCTTCGCGTGGGACTCGTACCGGCGGCTCATCCAGATGTTCGGCAAGACGGTGCTCGGGATCGACGGCGACCTGTTCGAGCACGCGCTCGACGCGCTGAAGGGCAAGCGCCAGGACACCGACCTCGACGCGGGCGAGTTGCAGGGGCTCGTGGAGACGTTCAAGGGCATCGTCCACGAGCAGACCGGCAAGGACTTCCCCACCGACCCGCGCGAGCAGATGCGCCTGGCCGTCATGGCGGTCTTCGACTCCTGGAACGCTCCCCGGGCCATCCTCTACCGCCGCCAGGAACGCATCCCCGCCGACCTCGGCACCGCCGTGAACATCGTGGCCATGGTCTTCGGCAACGTCGGCAACGACTCCGGCACCGGCGTCGCCTTCACCCGCGACCCGGGGACCGGCAGGCAGGGCATCTACGGCGACTACCTGCAGAACGCCCAGGGCGAGGACGTGGTGGCCGGCATCCGCAACACGATCCCGCTGGAGGAGCTGGAGCGCATCGACAAGCGCTCGTACGACGAGCTGCTCGGGATCATGGAGACCCTCGAGAACCACTACCGGGACCTGTGCGACATCGAGTTCACGATCGAGCGCGGCAAGCTGTGGATGCTGCAGACGCGGGTCGGCAAGCGCACGGCGGCGGCCGCGTTCTGCATCGCCACCCAGCTCGTGGACCAGGGCCTGATCACGATCGACGAGGCCGTCACCCGCGTCACCGGAGACCAGCTGGCGCAGCTCATGTTCCCCCGCTTCGACGGCGGCGCGGACAAGAAGAAGATCGCCAAGGGCATGAACGCCTCGCCCGGCGCGGCCGTGGGCAAGGTCGTCTTCACCTCCGCGCGGGCCGTGGAGCTGTCGGAGCGGGGTGAGGACGTCATCCTCGTCCGCCGCGAGACCAACCCCGACGACCTGGCCGGCATGATCGCCGCCAAGGGCATCCTGACCAGCCGGGGCGGCAAGACCTCGCACGCCGCCGTGGTGGCCAGGGGCATGGGGAAGACGTGCGTGTGCGGGGCCGAGGAGCTGGAGGTCTCGACGCGCGAAGGCCGCTTCACCGCGCCCGGCGGGGTGGTGGTGTCGGAGGGCGACGTCATCTCGATCGACGGGACGTCCGGGGAGGTCTACCTGGGCGAGGTGCCGGTCGTGGACTCGGCCGTGGTCGAGTACTTCGAGGGCGCCGAGCCGGAGGACGAGCTGGTCAAGGCCGTGGACCGGATCATGCGCCACGCGGACTCGGTCCGGCGGCTGGGCGTGCGGGCGAACGCGGACACCCCGGACGACGCGGCGCGGGCCCGCCGGTTCGGGGGGCAGGGGATCGGGCTGTGCCGGACGGAGCACATGTTCCTGGGCGAGCGCAGGCAGCTCGTGGAGGACCTGGTCCTGGCGTCGACGGACGAGGCCCGCCAGGCGGCCCTGGACGCGCTGGAGCCGCTCCAGAAGGCCGACTTCACCGAGATATTTCGAGCTATGGACGGAAATCCCGTCACAATTCGTTTGATCGACCCGCCGCTCCACGAGTTCCTTCCCGACATCGTGGACCTGTCGGTCAAGGTCGCCACGGACGAGGCCACGGACAAGGACCGCAAGCTCCTGGCGGCGGTGAAGCGCCTCCACGAGCAGAACCCGATGCTCGGCCTCCGCGGCGTCCGCCTCGGACTGGTGATCCCGGGCCTGTTCGCCATGCAGGTGAGGGCCATCGCCCAGGCGGCCAAGGAGGTGCCGGGCGCACGGCCGGAGATCATGATCCCGCTGGTGGCGGCCGTACAGGAGCTGGAGTCGGTACGGGAGGAGGCGGCGAAGATCCTCGCGGAGAGCGGCGTGGAGGCCCTGATCGGCACCATGATCGAGGTCCCCCGGGCGGCCCTGACCGCGGCCCAGATCGCGGAGGCGGCGGAGTTCTTCTCCTTCGGCACCAACGACCTGACCCAGATGGCCTGGGGCTTCTCACGGGACGACGTGGAGTCGGCGTTCTTCTCCCGCTACCTCGACCTGGGCATCTTCGGCGTCTCCCCGTTCGAGACCCTGGACCGGGAGGGCGTCGGACGCCTGATCAAGATCGCGGTCGAGGAGGGCCGCTCGACCCGCCCGGACCTCCACCTGGGCATCTGCGGCGAACACGGCGGCGACCCCGACTCCGTCCACTTCTGCCACGACGTGGGCCTGGACTACGTCTCCTGCTCCCCGTTCCGCATCCCGATAGCCCGCCTGGAAGCCGGCCGCGCCGCCCTGACCGACTCGGACTCCGACACCCGCTGACCTCCACCCGCCGGCACCCACCCGCGTGACCTGGTCACCGGGTGGGCCCGCCGGATCCCGCCCCGAGCGGTCCTCGCTGACGCTCGGGCGTGCCGATCGGGGCTCGCGGCCTCGCCCCGAGCCCCGGGCGAGGTGGCCACGGATTTCACCAGGAAGTCCTGAGCGTCACCCCGGCGGTTGGGTGAGTTTGGCGGCCACGGCGTCGAGGACCCAGTCCAGGCCGGTCGCGAAGGACATCTCGGCCTCCACCTCCGTGCCGTCGTGCACGGCCTTGGACAGCGCCGGGAAGCGGCCCGTGGCCAGCATCCTCCTCACATGCGGGCCGGAGGCGCGCTGCCAGTCGCGCTTGGACAGGCCCGTGGCGCGCTCGGCCCGCAGGTTCGCGATCTCGCGCCTGAGCGCACCGGTGATGTAGGCGCTGACGGTCTCCACGGCTCGCATGACGGTGTCGAGGCCGGCGAGGCCGTCGAGGGCGGCCAGCGTGGCCTCGGTCACGGCGAGGGCGTTCGGGCCCAGGGTCGGACGGCCGCCGAGCAGGTCGGCCAGCCATTCATGACGGAGGGTGGCCTGCCTGGTGAGGTGGGCGCGGATGCGCAGCACCTCCCGCCAGTCGCCGGGCTGCTCCTCGGGGAGGATCTCGGCGTGGACCTCGTCCACCATGAGGTCGAACAGCTCCTCCTTGGTGGAGATGTATCCGTACAGCCGCATCGGGCCGACGTCCAGCCGGGCGGCCACCTTGCGCAACGACACCGCCTCCAGCCCGCCCTCGTCGGCCAGCGCGATGGCGGCGGCGACGATCCGCTCCCGGTCGAGCGGCGCGGGGCGAGTCGGCGGCTCCGGCCGGTCCCACACACTCATGGGTTGCATCGTACTGTTGCGATACACCGTAAAAGATAAATACAGTATATCGACATGAGACACCGTATCGCTGTGATTGGGGGCGGCCCTGCCGGCCTTACCTTCGCCCGCGTCCTGCACCGCCACGATCATCCTGTCACCGTCCTCGAACGCGATCCCGGCCCCGACGCCCGGCCCCCGGGCGGCATGCTGGACCTGCACGAAGGGCTGGGCCAGCTCGCGCTGAGCAAGGCGGGGCTGCTGACGGAGTTCCAGGCGTTGTCCCGTCCCGAGGGGCAGGCCATGCGCATCCTGGACACGGACGGGACCGTCCTCCGCGACTGGCAACCCCGTCCGGATGACCTGGCCAATCCCGAGATCGACCGCGGGCAACTCCGTGACCTGCTGCTCGGCTCCCTGGACGTTCAGTGGGGCCGGGGCGTGACCGAGGTGGTGCCGGGGACCCGGGATGGCGTGCTGGTCCATTTCGCGGACGGGCGGCAGGAGACGTTCGACCTCGTGGTCGGCGCGGACGGCGCATGGTCACGGGTCCGCCCGGCAGTCTCGTCCGCGACGCCGTACTACACCGGCATCACCTCGGTCGAGACCTCCCTGGACGACGTCGACACCCGCCACCCCGACCTCGCCCGGCTGGTCGGCGACGGTTCCATGGCTGTGTACGGCGTGAACCGCTCCCTCGTCGCCCAGCGCAACAGCGGCGGCCGCGTCAAGGTGTACGCCCAGTTCCGCGCGCCGCTGGACTGGCACACGAACCTGGACCGGCACATGGGCCTGAACCGGCGCGCGGGCCTGGACGCGGGCCTGGACGCAGGCCGGGACGCGGGCCTGGACCTGGGCGACGTCGAGGCCGTGCGATCAGGGCTGCTGGCTCTGTTCGACGGCTGGGCCGCTCCCGTCCTCGACCTCCTCCGCCACGGCACCGCTTTCGTCCACCGCCCCCTCTACGTCCTGCCCGTGTCCCACACCTGGGCCCACGTCCCCGGGGTGACGCTCCTGGGCGACGCCGCGCACCTGATGCCCCCGTTGGGGGCGGGCGCGAACCTCGCGATGCTGGAAGGCGCCGAACTCGCCGAGTCCATCGCCGCCGCCCCCGGCCCCGGCGATCTGGACGAGGCCGTCCGCGCCTTCGAGGAACAGATGTGGGCACGGGCCGGCAGGTGGGCGAAGATCACGACAGCCGGTCTGGAACGCCTCGTGAGCCCGGACCCCACCGAAGCCCTCGCCCTCTTCGACGAAGTCCAGCCATCCTGACCGCCGAGCACGAGGGGCTACCGGCTGATCGTCGTCGCCGAGGCAGGCGACCGAGGCGAACCAGGTGGGGCCGTCTTCGTTGGGTTCGACGACGACGAAGGTGTGCGGCGGCTCCAGCATCGTCCACCGTGACCAGCCGGGCTCGACCGGTGTGAGCGGCTCTACTGGCCGAGGAAGGACATGAGAGGCGGGAGCAGAGCGTCCCACGAGACGTTGTGGTCCTGGCCTTCGAGGACCACGTGCCGGCAGGACGGCAACCCGCCCGACATGGCCTGCGCGGCGGCCGGAGCCCACGGGCCGGTCCTGGAGCCGGTCAGGACCAGGGTGGGGATCCGGACGTTCGCCAGGCCCGAGGGAAGGCGGTGGTCGCCCATGACGGCGGCGTCGTAGGCGAGGGTCGGGGCGATCGCCTCCATCGACGCCCACATGGGCGCCTGGCGCATCTGGCCGATCATGGCGGGTGGCAGGCCGACCGAGCGCAGGAAGAGCGCCATGGCGTCCCCGCGACGGTCGTCCGCCAGGCAGGCCGCCAGCTCCTTGGCGTACGCCTCGGCGCGCCCGGGTGCGCCGGCGTCGAGCTGGAACGGCGGCTCCCACAGGGCCAGCCGGGTGATGGGCAGCCCGGCGGCCGCCGCGCGCAGCGCCAGCACCGCCCCCGAGGAGTTGCCGAACACGGCCGCGGAGCCGCCCGCCTCCTCGATCACCGCGCCGAGATCCTCGATCTCGCGCTCCACCGCGTAGGGCAGGGCGTCGCCGCTGTCGCCGCGCCCCCGCCGGTCGTAGTTGACGACCGTGTGGCCGCCCGCCAGCAGCCCGGCCAGTGCCGTGTGGATGCCCCGGGCGCAGGATGCGCCGCTCACCAGGACGACCGGGCTGCCCGAGCCCGTCCGGTCGAAAACGATCGCGGTGCCGTCGGCGGAACGTGTCGTGTGCATGGTCTCAGCCCTTCTCATTGCCGCGTTCTCGCCCCACCCACGAACGGCCATCCGTCAGACGGACAGCCCGTCCGGAGAAATCTGCCGAAGACGGCGGGCGAGGTAGCGGCGCTCGGGCTCGGTCGGGGCCAAGGCCAGGGCCTGCCCGTAGGCGACGGCCGCCTCGGGCAGGCGTCCTTGACGGCGCAGGAGGTCGGCCCGGGCGGCGGGCAGCAGGTGATGGCCGCGCAGGTCGTACGAGAGCTCGTCCAGCAGGGCCAGCCCTCGCGCCGGATCGCGCATCCCCACGGCGATGGCCCGGTTCAGGCGGACGATCGGGGACGGCATGAGCTCTTCAAGGCGGCCGTACAGGGCCGAGATCTCGATCCAGGGCGTCTCCTCGAAGGAGAGCGCGCTCGCGTGGCAGGCCGCGATCGCGGCCTGGATCTGGTACGGCCCCGCCCGCCCCTGCCGCAGCGCCCCGTCGAGCAGGGCCACCCCGTCCCGGATCCGGTCGTGTCGCCACAGGGAGCGGTCCTGCTCCTCGAGCGGCACCAGCTCTCCCGCGTCGAGCCGGGCGGCGCGGCGGGCGTCATGGAGCACCATCAGCGCCAGCAGGCCGGTGGCCTCCGGCTCGCCGGGCATCAGCCGGACGAGCAGCCGGCCCAGCCGGATCGCCTCGTCCGACAGTCCCCGGCGGATCAGCTCCGCGCCGCCGCTGGCCGCGTACCCCTCGTTGAACAGCAGGTAGACGACGCCCAGCACGGCATTGAGCCGGTCGGGCAGCAGCTCGGGAGGCGGCACCCGGAAGGGGATCCCCGCCTTGCGGATCTTGTTCTTGGCCCGGGTGAGCCGCCTGGTCATCGTGTCCTCGGAGACCAGGAAGGCCCTGGCGATCTCGGCCGTGGTCAGCCCCGCCAGGGTCCGCAGCGTCAGCGCGACCCTGGCCTCGAACGGGAGCGCCGGATGACAGCACGTGAACATCAGCCGTAGCCGATCGTCCCCGAGCTCCGGATCGGCCGCGGGCGGGACGGGGCGGGCGGCCAGCTCCCGCAGCTTGGCGGCGCCCACGGCGGCGCGGCGGAGCCGGTCGATCGCCTGGTTGCGGGCGGTCGTGGTGAGCCAGGCGCCCGGTTTCGGCGGGATCCCGTCCGCCGGCCACCGCTGGAGCGCCTGCGCGAAGGCGTCCTGCGCGCACTCCTCCGCCAGGTCCCAGTCACCGGTCATCCGGATGAGCGTCGCGACGATCTGGCCCCATTCCTCCCGGAACAGGCCCTCGATCGTCGCCTCGACGGTCAAGGCTGCACGGCTCGCAGCTCGATCGTGCCGTGGCGGGCCACGGGATGCGTACGGGCGGCCTCGACGGCCTCCTCGCGGGAGGCGCACTCGATCAGGCTGAACCCGGCCACGACCTCCTTGGACTCGACAAAGGGGCCGTCGGTGAGGAGGGCCTCGCCTTCACGTACCCGGACCGTCGTGGCGTCCGCCGGAGGCTCCAGGCCACCGCTCTGGATCAGCTTGTCGCCCCTGGCCGCGCCCCAGGCCTTGCAGTCGTCCAGGAACCCGGGGTCGGCCAGCATCTCCTCGTAGGCCTTGCTGTCTCCGCATATCAGCAGCAAGTACTTCACCCGACCGATCGTATTCGTCAGCGCGTCAGCGCGGCGCCCAGGCGGCGGATCACCTCGGCCTCGCCGGGGTCGGCGTCGTCGCCGGACGGCGCGTGCTCGGTGATGGCCGCCCCGACGACGTCGTCCACCTGGGAGACGAGGTCGATCAGCCGCTGCGGCCGCACGCCGTCCGGCTCCGGGTAGCACGTCGAGCCGAAGGCGGTGGGCTCCAGGACGTCGAGGTCGACGTGTACGTACACGGGGCCCCGCAGATCGTCGAGCACGCGCTCCAGGTCGTTCACGCCGTACCTGCGCAGGCCGGTCTTCGCGAGGTACTCGTGCTCGGACACGTCGCCCGCCCGCTCCCCGGCGATGATCACCTGGTGCGGTCGCAGCGGCCGCTCCGCCGTGAGGCCGGTCGGGCCGTCCCCGAGCAGCGCGCGCACCACCATCCCGTGGAAGGCGCCCGACGGCAGGGTCTGCGGACTGTAGACGTCCGGGTGCGCGTCGATCCACAGCACCGTCAGAGCGTCCCCGTAGCGGGCGTGGGCGGCGTCGATCGGCGCGATGTCGACCGCGCAGTCGCCGCCGACGGTGATCACCCGGTCGTCGATGCCGGCCAGTGCCTCGCGCGTCAGCCGCTGGTTCTCCACGAGCACGTCGTACGCGCGAACCCCGGCGGCCCTGTCCCCGCCGGTCTCGAGCACCGGCACGGTCACCACCGCGTCGGCCGGGACGAGCGCGGCGGCGCGGCGGGCACCGGCCATCAGCCGTGGCGCGCTGCCGGACGCCGAGCCTTGCCATTGCGGTACGCAGAGCACAGTGGTCATGCGGCGACGATACGGGGCGCCCGGATCACCGGGCCAGATCGTTTCATGGGGTCTCCAGGAGGTCCAGGTCCGGGGGGACGAGGGTGGTCGACTCCACCAGGCCTCTGAGGAGGTTGTGCAGGAGGTTGTTGTCGTACGGGCGGCCTTCCGACCGGTCGTGGCGCAGCGGGTAGGGGAAGCCGGCGGCGTGCAGGCGGTGCCGGACGGCCTCGATCCGGTCCTCGACGATGCCCGCCCGCCACTTCTCCCCGGGCCGCAGGTAGGCCAGCCGGGCCTCGGCCTGGTTGTACGTCAACGGGCGCGGAGCCTCCTCGTACAGCAGGTAGCGCTCGCCCAGCACCACCAGGAGCAGGCGTTCCGTCTCGCTGAGGCCCCAGATCTTCGGCGGGGTGGTCGCGGCCGCGTGCAGGTCGGCCTGGGTGTCGCCGTAGGCGCCCGTGACGTGGAGCTCCACCAGGTGCTGGCGGTAGCCGGAGCCCCTGATGAACAGCGGGGTGTAGCCCGGCGCCAGCGGGACGGGGTCGGTGGAGCTGTGCATCAGCTGGCCGCGCGGCAGGCGGACGAGCTGCTGCCCCAGGTTGCGCAGCCACCACCGGCTGTCCTCGTACGTCACCTCGGCGTGCAGGCGGCTCACCGACTGGTCGTCCGCGCCCACCCGCAGGTCGACGTTCGGGCGCTGGTCGCGGCCGAAGCGGACGTGGCGGCCCGGGCGGGGCGCGACCCTGATGCCGCCCATGATGGTGCGGGCGTGCAGGGTGCCCGGGACGGCCGGGTCCACGCCGTGGGCGAGGCTGTGGGGAGCGCTCATCTGTTCGCCTCCTTGGTGCTTGTCGGACGCAGCCGTATGGTGCCCCAACCTCTCCGGGACCCTCCCCGGGAGCGTGACGTCAGGTGCCGCGCAGCTCGGCGGTGGCCGAGCGGGCGAGCGCGGTGGCCATCCCGCACAGCCGGTCCATGGGACGCGAGCCGCCGACCACGAGGAGTACCTCCTCGACCGCCCTCCGGCCGTCCTGATCGGTATACGGGCGGAACACCACCCCGACCTCGCAGGTCCGCTCCTTCCGGTCCGGCCGGACGAAGGCGCGGTAGCCGTTGATCCGGGTGGCCGTCCCGTCCTCGGCGGTGGGCGGCTGGTCGCGGTCGAAGTCCAGGTCCACCCAGGTGTCACCGGTGGTGCTGTCCCACTCGCAGTCCCACCCGCCGAACCCGACGTCCGGGCCGGCAGCGTCGATGCCCGGGACGGCCTCCAGGGCCTTGCCGGACAGCAGCGAGCAGGCGTCCCGCTGCGCCAGCGACGTGGCCGGGAGCGGCGGGGTACGGCGTGCGAGCGGGCCCCGGCCGAGCGCCCGCGCCGCGACGGTGGCGGCGGCGTCGGCGATCTCACAGAGCTCGGCCCTGCCCTCGTCGCCCTCCCACCGCGCCCGGACTTTCACGATGACCTCGTCCACGCCGGGCAGCACGAGCGTCCGCGAGCACTGGTCGCTCTCGGCGGGGTCGTCGGCCACCGTGATCCCGCCCACGGTCCGCGCCGCCCCGAGCTGCTCGGGCGGCGGGTCGTGGTTGAGGTCCACCGCGACGTCCACGACTCCGCCGCCCGGCGGGGACACTCTGACGTCGCACCGGTCGAAGTTCCCGTAATCGCGGTCGAGCTCGGTCGTGCCGAACCGGTCGAGCGCGGTGGCGTCGGTCATCGCGCAGGGGTCGGCCGTTCGGGGGTCGCCGATCAAGAGGTCCCCCGCTTGCGCAGGGGTGGCGGGGGCCGAGGTTCTGGGCGGCGGTGTGCCGCGTTCTCCGAGGACGGACACGGCGGCGACCAGCACCGCCGCGGCGGCCACCGCCGCCACGAGGAGCGGAAACCGTCGCCGTGCAGCGGCCGGCGGCGGCGTTCCGGTGATCTCGGCCAGCCGTTTCCGCACGTCCTCGACATCCGGCCGCTCCCGGAGGTCCAGCCGCAGCATCTCCCGCAGCAGCCCGTCCAGCGGCCCCACGTCCGCCGTCAGCGAGACGTCCGAGTGCGCGGCCCGCCACGCCACGATGTCGGCGTCCGACTCCGTGTCGCCGGCTCCCCGGCGCGGCGGATGTCCGGCGACCAGCGCGTAGAGGGTGGCCCCGAGGGAGAACACGTCGGACCTGGGGTCGGGCTGTCCCCTGATGACCTCGGGGGCGGCGTAGGCGACGGTGTAGCTGATGGCGCCGTTCGAGGTGATCGTGTCGCGGCCTCCGACCCGGTACGCGGCGCCGAAGTCGGCCAGCTTCACGAAGCCGTCGTCGGCCGCGACGATGTTGGCCGGTTTCACGTCGAGATGCACGATGCGCTCGGCGTGCATGGCGGCCAGCGCGTCCGCGATCTGCGCGCCGACGTGCGCCGCCCGCTCCGGCGACATGGTCCGGCCGTCCAGGCTCCCGCCGGGCACGTGCTCCATCACGAGCCAGAACGTGCCCGTCTCCGGGTCGTCCACCGTGTCGTGCAGGGTGACCACATGCCGGTGGTTGAACGCGGCCAGGGCCCGCGCCTCGGCGCGTAACCGGCTGGACCCGGGGTTGTCGGCCAGCAGGCGTTTGACCACGACCTCCCGGTTGAGGCCCAGGTCCAGGGCCAGCCAGACCTCGGTCGCGGCGCCGCCGCGCAGGCAGGTGACCAGCTGGTAACGCCCGCCGATCGCCGTGCTCCCGGGCACCCCGATCCCCCCTCGCCGGTGTTTGGCGCGATGGTTCCGAATTTACTGGGTGATCGGGGAGATACGCAGCGTTTTGGCGGCGCTCCTGACGGCGTTCCCTCACCCGGCGCGCGGCCCGGCTGTCAGCGTCACCCACCTCGGCGGTCACTTCCATGGAAACCCTTGCCGCATCCGGATCGTAGTCGTACCGTCACGGATAGCGTTTCCCGAGATATGGAGGTGGAGCTGTGGGGAGGCACGAATGCGGGCATCCTTTCGCGAACGGGGAGGTGTGATGTTCACGCACATCGCGTGGCGGCTCGACGCGATGATCGCGGCGATCACCGACCACCGCCCGCCCCTCACCCGGCCGATCGAGCAGGCGCTGCGGGCGGTCCCGCGCCACTGGTTCGTACCGCCGGTGGGGGAGTCGCCCGAACGCGACGGGCGGAGCGCGCCGATCGACCGGGAGGCCGACCCGCCGGCCTGGTGGGACGCCGTTTACGCCGGGCGCCCGATCGTCGCCGCCGACGGGTGCTCCTGTCCCGCGCCCAGCGCGGTCGCCGACCTGCTGGAGCTGCTCGGACCGGCGCCGGGCCAGAGGGTGCTGGAGGTGGGCACGCGGACGGGGTGGACCGCGGCCCTGCTGTGCCGGCTGGTCGGGCAGTCGGGGAGCGTGACCTCCATCGAGGCGGACCCCACCGTGGCCGAGCAGGCCGCCAAAAATCTGGCCGCCGCGGGAGCGCTCCCGCACCTGGTCGTGGGCGACGGCACGGCGGGCTGGGCCGAGCGGGCGCCGTACGACGGGGTGCACGCGACGTACGCCGTGCGGACCGTGCCGTACGCCTGGATCGCGCAGACCAGGCCGGGCGGGGTGGTGGTCGCGCCGTACGGCGACGGGCACGCCCTGCGGCTCGTGGTCGGGCCGGACGGCACGGCCGGCGGCCGGTTCTCCGCGCTCACGACCATGACGTGGACGCGGCGCGACACCCCGCCGGGCGCCGTCCTGGCCGAGGACGTCCTCGCCGAGCCGGGTGACGCCCGCCGGGCGTGGGCGGACTGGGGCGAGCCGGAGCGGGAGCGGTTCGGCGTGACGATCACGCCAGACGGGCAGCGGGTCTGGCTGGACAGCCCCGAGCGAGTGATCGGCTGACCCGCTGAAATTCGGTTGACCCCGCGCGGAGCCCGTCAGAAGGATGCGGGGGTGCAGATCGAGTTCACGCGATTCTCCCCGGACGACGTCGAAGCGCTCGTCGGCTTCCTCACCGGGCACGAATGGCCCTTTCACGCGGGCGTCCAGGACCCCGAGACCGTGCGCGAGCGTGCCGCGGACGGCCTCTACGACGACGAGGAGTCCAGGACGTTCTGGGTGCTCGCCGACGGGGAGCGCGCGGGCCTGGTGCGGCTGCAGGACCTCGCCGACGACACCCCCCTGTTCGACCTGCGGATCGGGCAGGAATGGCGGGGCCGGGGCCTCGGCGCCGCGGCGGTGGCCTGGCTGACCGGCTACCTGTTCACCGAGCTCCCGCACGTCACCCGGATCGAGGGCACGACCCGCCAGGACAACCACGCGATGCGGGCGGTCTTCCGCAAGAGCGGGTACGCCAAGGAGTCGCACTACCGGGAGTCGTGGCCGGGCCTGGACGGCACGGTCCACGACGCCGTCGGCTACGCGATCCTGCGCCGCGACTGGCTCTCCGGCACGGTGACGCCCCCCGACTGGGACGACGAACCCCGCTGACCTCGGCGCGCCTGGCCGGGGACCGGCCAGGCGCGGGGGGTCAGGAGGTCTTGCGGGGGCGATGGCGGGTGACGGCGCGGGCGTGGGCCTCGGTCAGGAGGGGGCGGGCCTGCTCGCCCGGGTTCACGATGGCGATCCAGCCCTGGGTCGCGTACTTGGGGTGGGGGAGGACGCGGTCCTCGGCCGTGTAGTCGACCTCGGAGCCGTCGCCGGCCAGCCGCTGGAGGGTGGCGCGCCCGACGGCGATGTTGAGCCGGAACACGCCCGGCCTGTTCAGGTCGGAGAAGGTGTCCCAATCCGGGTAGTCCTTGATGACGATCGTGGCGAACGGCTGCCGGGGATGGGTCTCCAGGGTGCCTTCCGGGTCGTAGAAGAAGAACGTGTCGCCCCAGGCCATCTCGGGGGCCTCGCTGTTCTCCTCGATGGTCTGGGTCACGACTCCGGGAAAACCGGACACGAACTCGATGATTTCGCTCTCAGTCATACCTTCAAGTGTTTCATTGCACTGCCCTGTGAGACTTTGCGCGCTGAACAGGCCATCGACCGCGTGAAAGCCTCAAACCGCGTACCTATGCGACAGTCTGGAGACCATGTCCGAGACACACCTCCCCGGGGGTTTCGTCAACGCCGTCGTCCGCGTCGGCGACACCGTCCGCCGCACGCCCGGGCAGCGGGCCGCGTACGTGCACGAGCTGCTGCGCCTCTTCGAGCGGAGCGGATGGGCGGCCGCGCCCCGGTTCCTGGGCCTCGACGAGCGCGGACGGGAGATCCTGACCTTCGTGGCCGGCCACGTGGCCTGGGAGGACGTCCAGCCGGACGGCGTCGCCTCCGACGAGAGCCTGGCGCGGGCCGCGGAGCTGGTGCGGGAGTTCCACGACCTGACCGCCGGCACCTCACTGGCCGGGGAGGAGGAGGTGGTCTGCCACAACGACCTGTCTCCCAGGAACACCGTCTACCGGGGCGAGGAGCCGCGGCCGGTGGCGTTCATCGACTGGGACCTGGCGGGGCCGGGACGGCGCGTCCACGACGTGGCGCACGTCTGCTGGCAGTACGCGGGCCTGGGCCCGCTGATCGCCGACCCGGCCGACGCGGCCCGGCGGGTGCGGCTGATCTGCGACGCCTACGGGCTGCGGGAGCGCGGCGAGGTGGTCGAGACGATCCTCTGGTGGCAGGACCGATGCCGGCGCGGCATCGAGCGGGATGCCGCGCAGGGGCTGGCGTACGCGATCAGGCTGCGCGAGCAGGGGGCGGTGGCGCAGGTGCGCGCCTGCCACGACTGGGTCGCCGAGCACCGCGCCGGATTCGAGCGGGCGCTGCGTCAGACCGAGGGGGTCGCGGCCTCGGCGGGCTGCCCGGGGGAGGGCTCCTCGATCGGGACGTAGTCGTGGCGCATGCCGTGGTCCCCCAGCCACCGCCGGAGCCCGGAGACGGCCTCCGGGTTGGCCGACACCTGGGCCGCGTACTCCGACAGCGCCACCTCCTCCCCGTCGTCGAACAGCAGCCGCGCCGGCCCCGACCACGACAGCGTCCACTTGGCCTCGCCGAGCTGGATCAGCACCGCCTCCAGCGCCTGCCCCAGCACCCCGGCGAGCAGGGTCTCCGACGCCTTCCAGCCCTGCTCGCGCAGGACGGCCTCCAGCTCCGCCTGCCGGCCGCGGGCGATCGCCTCGAAGGCGGCGTCCAGGTACGGCCGCGCGGCCCCCATCACCCGCTGGCCGGCGACCGCCAGGTCATGGAGGGCGTCGGCGTTGCGGCCCGCGTACATGGCGTGCGCCACCAGCTCCTCCCACGACACCGGCCGCAGCCCGGTCAGCGCCTCCGGCGTCCACATGGACTGCTCCACGGCCTGCACCGCCACGTTCGCGTCGCGCAGCAGCGTCAGGGCCGAGCGCGGGTCGGGGACGTGCGGCGGCTCCGGTAGGTGCTCGATGGCGGCCAGGCGCTCGGTCAGGCTCGGATGGGAGTCGTACGGCGAGACCTCCTGCGGCTCCTCGCCCAGCTTGGCGATCTCGGCCTGGCGGTCGGAGTCGCTCATGAGCGCGTGGAAGCCCCCGAACACCGAGAGGGGCCTGGTGCCGCCCGCGCCGGTGAGCGACAGGTAGTTGGCGACGTAGAGATCCCAGCCCGTCGCGGTGGTCTGGATCTTCTGCAGCGCCCCGGCCATGGCCTGCCGCCCGCCGATCGCGACCGCGAACTGGTCGGCCTCCAGCTCCTGCTTGCGCGAGACGGCCTGCGAGACCCGCAGGTAGAACTTGGCGTACCAGGTGAACAGGCGCTGGACGAACGGGTGGTTGCGCAGCCCCTGGACGGTGGCGAGGAGCGAGACCCGCCCCCGGTAGACCGGCGCGCCCAGCCGCGTGTGCGCGCCGCTGTAGTGGCCCAGCTCGTGCCCGAGCACCGCGCGCAGCTCGTCCACCGTCAGCGTCTGCAGCAGCGGCAGCCCGATGAACATCCGCCGCCGCGTCGCCTTCATCCCCAGCCAGCGCGTGTCCTCGGAAACGGCCGCGTTCACCTCCGCCACCAGCCGGATCTCGTCCGGCGGCGCCGTGCGCACGCGCTGGGCGAGCTCCTCGACCGTCTGCCAGAGCGCGGGCTCGTGCTCCCGTCCGATCGGCACGCCCGGCTGCTCGCCGCCCTGGCGGCGGCTCACCACGACTAAGGCCTGTACGAGCGCGCCGGCGACCAGGGTGAGGACGATCGCGAGCTTGAGGGTGTTCGCGTGGAAGTCCACGATGAGCAGGACATCGAAGAAGATGGCGGCCACCAGGAAGAGGCCGACCAGAACGTAGAAGCCGGCGAGCAGGATGAAGGCCAGCACTGCTCGGAACGCTGTCGTCATGGGGTGAGGGCTCCCGGGGAAGGGGTTCTCGCGAGGCTCGACCTTAGCGGAGACCGGAAACTGGATAAAATCACCTAAGCAATGCCGTACTACGATGACCATGATCAGGAGCGGTGGGTTCCGGAACCTCCCGGCAATCCCGAACGCTCCGCATTCGAGCGCGACCGCGCCCGCGTGCTGCACAGTGCCGCCCTGCGCAGGCTGGCCGCGAAAACGCAGGTCGTGGGCCCTGCCGAGTCCCTCGGCGGCGGCCAGCACATCCCGCGTACGAGGCTCACGCACTCCCTCGAATGCGGTCAGGTCGGCAGGGAGATGGGCGCCACGCTCGGCGTCGATCCCGACCTGGTGGAGACCGCGTGCCTGGCGCACGACCTGGGGCACCCACCTTTCGGCCACAACGGGGAGATGGCGCTCAACGCGCTGTCGGCCTCGTGCGGCGGTTTCGAGGGCAACGCGCAGAGCCTGCGCCTGCTCACCAGGCTGGAGGCCAAGGTCCTCACCGAGGACGGCCGCAGCGCCGGGCTCAACCTGACGCGGGCCGCGCTCGACGCTTCCATCAAATATCCCTGGACATGCGAAAAATCCGCAAAATTCGGCGTATATGACGATGATCTACCCGTGTTCCGGTGGATCCGGGACGGCGCGCCGGACGGGCGGGTGAGCTTCGAGGCGCAGATCATGGACTGGGCCGACGACGTCGCCTACTCCGTGCACGACCTCGAGGACGCGCTCCACTCCGGCCACGTCACCCCCGAGGCGCTGCGCTCGCCCATCGAGCGCACGCTGGTGTGCGAGACCACCCGCACCTGGTACGCCCCCAACGCCGACCTCGGCGAGCTGGAGGAGATCTTCGCCAAGCTGATCACCGACCCGCTCTGGCCGCGCCGCTTCGAGGCCACGCTCGCCGACCTGGCCGGGCTCAAAGCCCTCACGAGCGGCCTCATCGGCCGCTTCTGCCGCTCGGCCCAGACCGCCACCAAGGAGGTGTACGGCTCCCGCCACCGCGCCGACCTCGTCGTGCCCCACGCCACCCGCCTGGAGTGCGCCCTGCTCAAGGGCGTCACCGCCCACTACGTCATGGCCACCAGGGACCACAACGCCAACCAGGCCAGGCAGCGCGAGCTCATCACCGAACTGGCCTCGATGATCACGCTGGGCGCTCCGGGCACGCTGGAGCCCGCCTTCAGGCCCGCGTACCTGGGCGCCGCCGACGACGCGGCCCGCGTCCGCGTGGTGATCGACCAGATCGCCTCGCTCACCGACACCTCCGCGGTGGCGTGGCACCGCAGGCTCTCCCGCTGACCAAGTTTCTCCATGATCCGGTACACCCGGCTTTCCCCATGACCCTCGCAGGCGGATACTGCGCCCATGGCCACATATGTGATCGTCGGTGCCGGACTCGCGGGGGCCAAGGCCGCGGAGACGTTGCGCGAGGAAGGCTTCGACGGCGAGATCGTGCTCATCGGCGCGGAGAACGAACGGCCCTACGAACGACCGCCCCTGTCCAAGGACTTCCTCCAGGGCAAGAGCGAACGAGAGAGCATCTTCGTCCACGGCCCGGAGTGGTACGCGGACAACGCCGTCGATCTGCGGCTCGGCACGCGCGTCACGCGCATCGAGCTCGACAACCACCTGGTCAGGCTCGGCGACGGGTCGCGCCGGCCGTACGACAAGCTGCTCATCGCCACCGGCGCCACGCCGCGACGCCTGCCGGGGCCCGCGTACTACCTGCGGACCGTCCACGACAGCGAGGCGCTCAAAGAGCGCCTGGCGAGCGCGGGCAGCGTGCTCATCGTCGGCGCTTCCTGGATCGGGCTGGAGACCGCGGCGGCCGCCCGCGCGGCCGGCTGCGAGGTCACCGTCGTCGAGCCCGAGCCCACCGCGCTCAACCGGCCGCTCGGCAACGAGCTCGGCGACCTGTTCGCCCGCCTGCACATCAGCAAGGGCGTGGACCTGCGCTTCGGCACCGCCGCCGCCGAGATCACCGAGACGGGCGTGCGGCTCAGCTCGGGCGAGCGGCTCGCCGCCGACTTCGTCGTCGTCGGCATCGGTGCCGCGCCCGAGGTCGGGCTCGCCCGTGACGCCGGGCTCGACGTCGGCCAGGGCATCCACACCGACGCCGCGCTGCGGACCTCGCACCCCGACGTGTTCGCCGCCGGCGACGTGGCCGAGCCCTTCCACCCCCTGTACGGGCGCCGCCTGCGCGTCGAACACTGGGCCAACGCCCTGCACGGCGGCCCCGCCGCCGCCCGGTCCATGCTCGGCCAGGACGTGGTCTACGACCGGATCCCGTACTTCTACACCGACCAGTACGAGCTGGGCATGGAGTTCTCCGGCGACATCGAGGGCTACGACGAGATCGTCTACCGCGGTGAGCCGGAGAGCCTGGAGTTCATCGCGTACTGGCTGCGCGAGGGCCGCGTGATCGCCGGCATGAACGTCAACGTCTGGGACGTCGTGGACGAGATCCAGGAGCTCATCAGGTCACGCGTCATTGTTGACCAAAAGGAGCTATCGACGGGGTGACGGTGACCACGCCGTCGTTGGTGCGCCTCGGCTTCGGGCCCTGGGTCTTGCCGGCCTGCGGGACCTTCTTCGACCCGCACTGCACGGCGCAGCCCGGCGTCTCGCCCAGCTTGCCGCGCAGCGCCAGCGTCTCCTCCCTGGGCGAGTACGTGCGGTTGCCGGTCGCCCAGGCGTCGAGGTAGTCCCAGGGCTTGACCATGCCCCTGCGTACCCACCAGAAGGCCGGGCCCGTCTTCCACGAGATCGCGAAGTAGAGATTGGGCCCGGTTTCGCGGGCGTTGCCCGTCCGGCCCACCCGTCCGAGCAGCTGGCCCGCCTTGACCGGGACGCCCGGCCGGACGCCGTCGGCGACCGCGTCGAGGTGACCGCCGAGGTAACGCACGCCGTCCTTGCCGATGATCGTGACGAACCTGCCCTCGCGGGCGGCCCCCGCGTCGGTGGACGGGCTCCACTTGTCCTGGAGGTTCACCTCGTCCACGACGCCGTCGATCGGGGCCACGAACGCGCACCCCTGCGGCGCCCAGATCGTCGTCTTGGGCAGCACGAGGAGCTGGCGCTGGTAGGTCGTCTTGCAGCCCTTGACCGGGAAGGTGTACTCGTACTTCGACATCTTCGGCGGCGGCACCTTCACCGGGTCGTCGCCCTTGGGCGGCTGCTCGGCCGCCTGGTGCTCGGCCTCCGGCTCCGCC
>NZ_JBSFTC010000128.1:0-29856 GCF_053590415.1 Nonomuraea sp. NPDC003201 | reverse complement strand
CGCGGGGCTCACGGCGTCCGCGGGGCTCACGGCGTCCGCGGGGCTCACGGCGTCCGCGGGGCTCACGGCGTCTGCGGGCGCGTCCACGGGGTTCGCGGCGGGTGCGGGTGCGGGTGCGGGCGCGTTCGCCGGTGGCGGGGGTGCTGGGCTCGCGGCGGGTGTGGGTGCGTCCGGTGGTGGCCTTGTCGCGGGGGGCACTGGGCGTGGTGCCGGGGTGCCGGCGGGCAGCGCGTTCGTCAGGATGATCGGGGGTGCGGTCGTCGGTGTGCTGGTCGGGTTCCTGACCGGCCTGTTCGCCGCCGTGCTCGTCAGTGTGACCGTCAGCGACGGGATGGCCCTCATCACGCTCGTCATGTGCACCGCGCTCATGGGCGCGGTCGGAGCGGGGATGGGGGCCGGGTCCGGACGCCGGGCGGCCGCGGCGGCCTACCAGTCGGCGCAGGTCGCGGCGCCGTACCGGAGTCAGGGAGGGCCGCCGCCGCCCTACGTGCCGCCGCCCCTCTTCCCCAGGCCCGAACTGCCCGACTCGCCCCGCTGGCTGCTGCCCGCGGCGGCCGGGGCCGGGGTGTTCGCGGCGGTGGCGTTGCCCCAGGCGCAGGTCGGGCTGGGGATCGTGCTGGTCGCCATGGTTCTGGGCGCGGCGGCGCTGCCTGCCGTGTTGCGGCGGATGACGCCGTGGACGGTGGCGTTCGGGCTGACGGCGTACTTCCTGATCTCGATGGCGGCGGTGCGCGACGCCGACTGGCTGGTCGCGATCCTGCTCGTGGCGGGGGCCGGTCTGGGCGCGCTGGCCGTGTCGGGAGCCGGGGCCGGGTGGCTCGGCGTGATCAGGGGCGGCGTGTCCGTGATGCTGGCGCTCGGCCCGGTGCCGTGGTTCCTGGCCCAGCCGCTGAAGAAGCTGACCGCCAGGCGGCGCTTCATGCCGATGCTGGCCGCCCTGGGCATCACGGCGGTGCTGCTCCTGGTGTTCGGGCTGCTGTTCGCCTCGGCGGACGCGGTGTTCGCCTCCTTCCTGGAACGGCTGACGACCGCGCCGGACTGGGCGGAGTCGGCGCCGGTACGGATCTTCCTGTTCGGGCTGTTCGCCGTGCTGCTGGCCGCCGTGGTGCTGGTGGCGCTCAGGCCGGTGGTGGACCCCGTGGGGCCGGAGCCGAAGTTCACGGTGAGCAGGAGTGTCTGGATCGTGCCTCTCACGGCGGTGAACCTGCTGTTCGCCTCGTTCGTGGCGGTGCAGATCACGGCCCTGTTCGGCGGCAACACCTGGGTGCTGAAGACGGCCGGGCTCACCTATGCCGAGTACGCCAGGCAGGGGTTCTTCCAGCTCGTGGTGGTCAGCGTATTCGTGCTGGGCATCGTGGCGGTCGCCAGCGGGATGCTCAAGGTCGAGCGGCGCGAACGCTGGCTGCTGGCCGTGCTGCTCGGCGTGCTGTGCGGGCTGACCATGGTGGTGCTGGCCTCCGCCCTGCACCGCATGAACCTCTACACCGAGGCGTACGGCCTGTCCAGGTTGCGCCTGTCCGTGCAGGCCACGGTGTGGTGGCTGGGGACGCTGTTCGCGCTGGTGCTGCTGGCGGGGGCGGCCCGGCTCCTGGGCCGCGGCTCCGGCTGGCTGCCGCGTACGGTCGTGCTGGTCACCGGGCTGGGCCTGGGCGCGTTCGCCATCGTGAACCCCGATCTCCAGGTCGCCCACACGCAGGTCCAGGTGCGCGGCGTGACCAAGCTGGACTCCGACTACCTGGGCGATCTCGGCGCGGAGGCCGTACCGGCCCTGGACAAGCTGCCGGAGCCGCAGCGCAGCTGCGTGCTGGCCGACGTGGTCGCGGCCAACGGCCTGTCCCGCCCCGACCCCTGGAACGGCTGGAACCTCGACCGGGCCCGGGCTCGCGCCGTGCTGGCCGCCCGGCCGATCGTCAAGTCCGCGGAATGCCCTCCGGCGTATTCGCGCGGCTCTGATTGAATCTTGGTGTGAGGTTCGACGTAGTCATCAACGGCGGCCGGGTGCTCGACGGGACGGGCGCCCCGCCGTACCGGGCGGACGTCGCGGTCGCGGACGGCAAGATCGCGGCGATCGGGAGGCTGGGCGGCGCCGGGGCGGAGACCGTGATCGACGCGACGGGGCGGTTCGTCGCGCCCGGCTTCGTCGACTGTCACGCCCACGGCGACGCGGCCGTGTTCGACCCGGCGGTCCAGCAGGCGGCGCTGCGGCAGGGGGTGACCACGTTCGTGCTGGGGCAGGACGGCCTGTCCTTCGCCCCGGGCTCGGCCGCCACCGTCGCCTACGCCTCCCGGTACTTCGCCGCCGTCAACGGGCCGCTCGACGGGCCGCTCGCCGCCGATGGGCCGCTGACCGTCGGCGAGCTGCTCGGCGGCTACGACCGCGCCGTGGCGCTGAACACCGCGTACCTCCTCCCGCACGGCACCATCCGCTACGACGTCATGGGGCCCTCGCCCGAGCCGCCCTCCCGCGACCACCTGGCGGCCATGCTGCGGCACGTCGAGCGGGGCCTGTCGGAGGGGGCGGTGGGCCTGTCGACCGGCCTCGAATACCTCCCCGGCCGCTACGCCACCGCCGAGGAGCTGGCCGCCCTGTGCCGCCCGCTCGGCGGCCTCCCGTACGTCACCCACATGCGCGCGTACGGCCCTCAGGCCGGCGTGGGCATGACCGAGGTCATCGACATCGCCGAACGCTCCGGCGCCGCCGTGCACGTCTCCCACCTGCACGGCCCAGCTGACGTGCTGCTGCCCCTGGTCGAGGAGGCGCTCGGCAAGGGCGTGGACCTCACCTTCGACACCTACCCCTACCTGCGCGGCAACACGATCCTGGCGATGGTCGTGCTGCCCGGCTCCGTGCCGGGCGCCGAGACCGACCGGGCGCTGGAGATGATCGCGTCCGACGAGCTGGACGACTGGTGGCCGACGCTCGACGCCGTCTGGCCGCGGCTGACCGTCTCGCACGCCCCGGGGATGGAGTGGGCCGAGGGCCTGACCATCGTGGCGGCGGCCGAACGGGACGGGTCGGCGCCCGCCGAGCTCTGCCGCCGTCTCCTGACGGAGACGCGGCTGGAGGCGGGCGTCGTGTCCGCCCGCCCCGACGAGGGCCCGGAAGGGGAGGAGTCGGTACGCAGGATGCTCCGGCACCCCTCGCACACCGGTGGCTCCGACGGCATCTATGTGGGCGGTCATCCGCATCCGCGGGGTTTCGGGGCGTTCGCCCGGTTCCTCGGCCGGCACGTGCGGGAGCTGGCCGACTGGACCTGGGAGCAGGCCGTCGTGCACCTGGCCTCCCATCCGGCCAGGCGCTTCGGGCTGACGGACCGGGGGCTGGTGCGGAGCGGGTTCGCGGCCGACGTGGTGGTGTTCGACCCGGCGGCGGTGGGCGACCGGGCGACCTACGAGGCGCCGCGCACGCTCGCGGCCGGGGTCGACGACGTGCTCGTGTCGGGGGTACGCGTACTGGCCGGGGGAGAGCTGACCGGCGCCACTCCGGGGCGTGCGCTCCGTCCATGATTGCGGCGAAGGTCTGAGATAAGGTCGGACGCGGACGAAAGGGGCATTGTGCTCGGGCAGCAGGTCTTCGCGGGTGGACTCGAACTCCCCCTCATGGTCGTGCACCGGGACGCGCTGGAGCACAACATCGCGACGATGGCGGCTTTCGTCCGCGATCACGGCATGGAGCTGGCGCCGCACGCCAAGACGCACATGTCCGCTGAGATCGCCGCGCTTCAGCTCGAAGCGGGCGCCTGGGGGCTCACCGTCGCGACGCCGCGCCAGGCGCGGGTGGTCCGCGGGTTCGGGGTGGGCCGGATCCTGGTGGCCAACCAGATCGTGGACCCGGCGGGGCTCGACTGGGCCGCGGGCGAGCTGGAGCGGGATCCCGCGTTCGAGCTCCTGAGCTTCGTGGACTCCGAGGCCGGGGTGGACATTCTCGCTCGGCATGCCGCGTCCCGGCCGTTCCGGGTGTTGGTGGAGCTGGGGCACGAAGGCGGACGAGCCGGGTGCCGCTCCCTGGAGCAGCTGCTGAGCCTGGTGTCGTACGTGCAGGGGGTCCCAGGCGTCGAGCTGGCCGGGGTCGCCGGGTACGAGGGCGCGCTGAAGACCGCCGACGATGTCCGGAAATATCTGTACTTGCTGCAGGAAGCCGTCGAGTACGTCCGCCTCAAGAACCCGATCCTGACCGTGGGCGGCAGCCAGTGGTTCGACGTGATCGGCCGCGAGCTCGTCACCACCCAGGCCAGGATCCTGCTGCGCAGCGGCGCGTACGTCACCCACGACGACGGCTACTACCGCGAGCGCACCCCGTTCAACCGCATCGACGGGGAGCTGCGCCCGGCGCTGGAGGCCTGGGCGCACGTGCTGTCCACGCCCGAGCCAGGGCTGGCGATCGTGGGCATGGGCAAGCGCGACGCGCCCTACGACGAGGGGCTGCCCATCCCGCGCCGCGACGGCGTCACGATCGTGAAGATGCAGGACCAGCAGACGGTCGTGCGCGCCGACGGGCTCGAGCCCGGTGACCTGCTGGCCTTCGGCATCTCCCATCCCTGCACCGCGTTCGACAAGTGGCGCGTGCTGCCCCTGGTGGACCAGGACTACCGTGTCGTTGGCCAGATAACCACCAATTTCTAGGGAGACACGGTGAAAAAGGAGCTCAGGACCACCGAAGGCGCCGCCCCGATCGGCGCCTACTCGCAGGGTCTCGTGGTGGGTGACTTCGTCTACACCTCCGGCATGGGCCCGCTCGACCCGCAGACCGGTGAGATCGTCGGCGACGACGTGGCCACCCAGACGCACCAGGTCATGCGCAACCTCGGCGCCATCCTGGCCGCCCACGGCCTCGGCTTCGACGACGTGATCAAGTCCACGGTCCACCTGCAGCACCTCGAGCGCGACTTCGCCGCCTACAACGAGGTTTACAAGTCCTATTTCAGCCAGCCGTTCCCCGTGCGCACCACCGTAGGATCCCAGCTGTTGGGCATCCTGGTGGAGATCGACTTCGTCGCTCACAAGAGCGCTTAAGGTCTGCTTGTGGACAGTTCGGTGTACGTCTTCGTCGAGGACCTGCGCGGCGAGGGCGTCGAGCGGGTGCTCGACAGGATCAGCGCGTACGGCGTGAGCGGCATCACCGTCGGCGCCGTCCACCACGCCTCCCGCGACGTCACCCCGCACGGACTGTCCCGGCTGACCATCCGCCACGATGGGGCGCACTTCCCCCCGCCGTCCGATCTGTTCGCCGGGCTCCGCCTGTCTCCCGTGCCCGGCTATCTGAACGCCCTCGACGGGCTTCGCGAGGCTTGTGCGAAGCGGTCCATGAAGCTCCACGGATGGACGGTCTTCCTGCGCAACGCCACGCTCGGCACGAAGCATCCGGACGTGACCGTACGCGACTGCTTCGGCGACCGAGGCTCCCTGACCGACCTGTGCCCCGCCCACCCCGACGTGCGCGAATACGCGGTCGCGCTGGCCCGGGCGGTGGCCAGGCTCGGGGTCGACAGCGTGGTGGCGGAGTCGCTGCACTTCAGGCCGCTCAAGCCGCAGCGCTCGTTCGTGCCGCTGGGGCCGATGGACACGTACCTGTTCGCGCTCTGCTTCTGCGACTACTGCATGCGCCGCGCCACCGACCTGGGTGTGAACGCCGAGGTGGCGCGCGACGAGTGCGCCAGGATCGTGGGCGGCGTGTTCGACGGCGACCCGCCCGCGCAGGGGGAGGTGACCCGGGCCGCGCTCACCGCGTACGCGGGGCCCGACGTCGTGGCCTACGCGCGGGCCCGGTCCGAGACCGTCACCACGCTGGTGTCCGAGGTGGCCTCGGCGGTGGCCGACGAGGGCTCCAAGCTGGTGTTCATCGACTCGACCGGCGCGGTCAAGGGCTACACGGACGGGCTGCCGACGCCCGGGCTGGCGGCGCACGACGCCTGGCAGCTCGGGGTCGATCTGGTGGCGCTGGGTGACCTCGTCCCGGCCTTCGGGGTGCTGGCGTACGCGCGGGACGCGGCTCGGGTGGCCGACGACGTGGGCGCCTACCTGCGGTCGGTGGGCAAGGACCGGGAGGTGCGGGCGGTGCTGCGGCCCGGCTACCCGGACAGCGACTCGACGGACCGGCTGGTGGCCAAGGCCCGGGGCGCGAAGGCGGCGGGCGCGCTCGCCGTGGACTTCTACGCGTACGGGCTGGTGCCCCACCCCGTGCTGGACCGCATCCCGGCCGCGCTCTCAGAAGCGTTGTAGCCCGTCCAGGAGGGCCGAGACGGCCGCCGTGGGGAAGTCGTCGGCGACGGGCAGGCCCCGGAAGACCGCCCGCATCCACACGGCCCCGGCCAGCAGGTCGACGATCAGCATCGGGTCCACCGACCCCTTCAGCTCGCCCCGCCGTACCGCCCGCTCGAAGATCTCCCGCTCCCGCGCGAAGCGGTCGGCGAAGAAACGGCGGGCGTCCAGCTCGGGATGGCGGACGGCGGCGGCCAGCGCGGCGACGGCGATGTCGCTGGACGGCGGCTCGGTGAGCAGCCGCCGCACCCCCTCGACCAGCGCGACCAGGTCACCGCGCAGGCTCCCCGTGTCCGGCGCCTCGAACCCCAGCACGTCGGCCTCCACCAGCGCCGCCCCCAGCAGGGCGGCCTTGGAGGGCCACCAGCGGTAGATCGTCGTCTTGTTGACGCCCGAGTGCTCGGCGACCCCCTCGACGGTCAGCCCGTCGTAGCCCTTCTCCGCCACCAGCCGCAACGTCGTGTCGAAGATCTCCTGCTGTTTCCTCGGCGCCATAGGGTCATTTTCTCCCGGCGAAGGCCGTGGCCACTCCCAATCCCAGGTAGACGAAGCCGCTGACGTACCGGAGGGTCTTGGCGCGGGTGGTGAGCCGGGTGCCGAGGGCGCCGGCGGTGCAGGCGTACACGACGTCGGAGATCAGCCCCAGGAGCAGCAGCGTCAGGCCGAACAGCACCACCTGGAGGGCGGGCGAGCCCGCCTCCGGGCGCACGAACTGCGGCAGGAACGCCAGGAAGAACAGCGCCACCTTGGGGTTCAGCACGTTGACCAGCACGCCTTCGAGGAAGACCTTGCGCAGCGGCTGGGGCGGCGGCGCCACGCCTTCCGTCTCCTTGCCGGTGAACGCGCGGATGCCGAGATAGACGAGGTACGCGACGCCGGCCCACTTGACGACCGCGAACAGCGTCGCCGACTGCGAGATCACGTACGACAGGCCCGCGGCGGCGGCCGCGATGTGCACGAGCGTGCCGGTCTCCACGCCGAACGCGCTGGCCAGGCCCGCCGCCCGGCCCTGGGCGAGGCCCCTGGCGGTGATGTAGAGGTGGTTCGGGCCGGGGATGAGCACCAGGGCGAGCGAGGCCGTGATGAAGAGGGCGAAAGTCGTTGGCTGAATCACGAAACAGCAGCGTAAAATGCCTTTGGTATGCAGATGAGGGCCAATCTTGCTTGAGTTTCCTGGACCAATAAGTTGTCGGCGCAGCGTGGCATAGTTTCTGGCGTGAACGGTCTTCTCGTCGGGCGCTCTACAGAGTTGTCCGGACTTGTGCGGGTGCTGCAGTCGGCAGCCGAGGGCACGGCCGGGGTGGCGCTCGTCGGCGGAGACGCGGGCATCGGCAAGACCCGGCTGATCTCGGAGCTGGTGTCCGAGGCCCGCGAGCGCGGTTTCCACGTGCTGGTCGGCCAGTGCGCCGAGCTGGGCGACGCGCTGCCCTACCTGCCGCTGGCCGACGCGCTGCGCGGCGCCGAGCCGGCCGTGCGCGAGGCCGCCGCCGCCCATCCCATGCTGGGCCAGCTGCTGCCGGGCGTGGAGAGCGCCCCTTCGGCGGGGCTCACGCAGCAGCGGCTGTTCGGCTCGCTGCTGGGGCTGCTGGCCGACGTGCAGCCGGTGCTGTTCGTGATCGAGGACCTGCACTGGGCCGACCGGTCCACCCGCGACCTGCTGGTCTTCCTCAGCCGCATGGTGCAGAGCGAGCGGGTCTGCGTGGTCGGCACCTACCGCACCGACGACCTCCACCGCCGCCACCCGCTCCGGTCCGTGCTGGCCGAGCTGCGGCGGCTGCCCACGGTGATGGGCGTCGAGCTGGGGCCGCTGGGTTCCGGCGACATGTCCGACTATGTCACCACTATGGGTGAGGTGGGCGCTCAGGAGCTCGGCCTCATCGTGGCCCGCGCCGACGGCAACCCGTTCTACGCCGAGGAGCTGTTCGCGGCGATGGCCGAGGGCGACAGCCTGCCCGACGGGCTGGCCAGCCTGCTGATGTCCAGGGTCGAGCTGCTGTCGGAGGCCGGGCAGCGGGTGCTGCGGGCCGCCGCCGTGGCGGGCCGGCGGGTGGAGGACGAGCTGCTGCGGGAGGTGTCGGGGCTGCCGCTGGCGGAGTTCGAGGAGGCGGTCAGGGAGATCGTCTCGCGCGGGCTGCTCAGGGTCGACGGCTACGGCTACACCTTCCGCCACGCCCTGCTGCAGGAGGTGGTCTACACCGATCTGCTGCCCGGCGAGCGCACGCGGCTGCACGCCGCCTTCGCCAAGCTGCTGACCTCACCCGCCGAGCTGGCCCACCACTACCTCGCCGGTCACGACCTGGCCGGGGCGCTGGCGGCCTCCGCCGAGGCGGGGCGCCTGGCCGAGCGGCTCGGGGCTCCCGCCGAGGCGCACAGCCACTACGACCAGGTGCTCGGCCTGTGGGAACGGGTCGAGGGCGCGGCGGAGCTGGCCGGGGAGGGCCGGTTCACGCTGGCGCTCCGCAGCGCCGTGTCGGCGGCCGACAGCGGCGACAAGCATCGTGCGATCACCCAGCTCAAGGCCCTGCCGCAGACGTCCGAGGTCAGCGAACGCCTGGCCTACTACCTCTACGAAGCCGACGACCAGCCGGGCGCCATCGCGGCGGCGGAGCGCGCGGTGGAGAGCGCCGAGGATCAGCCCGCGCTCGCCCGCGCCCTGGCCACCTATGCCCGCACGCTGCTGTGGAGCCCCCGCCACCGCGAGGTCGAGGCCCTGACCGCGCGGGCCCTGGAGACCGCGCGCGCGGCCGGTGCCAGGGACGCCGAGGTGGGCGCCCTCCTCACGCTGGCCGCCTACGTGGAGCACCAGGGCGACGTGGCCAGGGCTCACGAGCTGATCGAGAGCGCCTCCGCCGAGGGCTCCGGCGACCTGGCGATGGACCTGCGCGCCCATTTCCAGCACGCCCGCATCCACTACGAGCAGGGACTGCTGGTCAAGGCCGCCGAGGTGGCCGACGTCGGCGTCCGCGTGGCGTCCGAGACCGGGCTCAGGTGGAGCACTTACGGCACAGACCTGCGCTTCCTGCGGTTCCTGATCCACTACGTGGCCGGTGAGTGGGACCAGGCCGAGGCGGTCGCGGCCGGCTTCGGCGCCCGGGTGGGCACGCTGCCGGAGGCGACGCTGTCGTCGTTCGCGCTGTTCATCGAGGTGGCGCGGGATCTGCCCGCGGTCGAGGCGCGGCTGAGCTGGGTGCGGCCGTTCTGGTACGACGAGCTGGCCGGATACATCTCCCGAGGCCTGGCCGCCGAGCACGCGCTCTGGCACGGCGACCCCGCGGCGGCGCTCGACCACGTGCGGGCGGTCCTGACGCCGATGGCCGATGGCTACGCGTGGATCCTGCGGCTGTCCGCCATCGGGTTGTGGGCGCTGGCCGAGCTCGGCACCACCGAGGGCGCCGACGAGCTGCGCGCCCGCGCCCGCCTCGTCGTCGAGTCCGGGCCCACCGGCGAGCCCGGCCACCTGGGGCCCGAGGGGCTGGCCTGGGCGGTGCGGGTGGAGGCCGAATGGCATCGCGTGCACGGGCGGCTCGACGTGGAGCTGTGGCGCCGGGTCGTGGAGGCGTTCGACTTCGGGTTCGTCTACGAGGTGGCGCGGGCCCGCTGGCGGCTGGCCGAGGCGCTGCTGTCGGCCGGCGACCGGGAGGCGGCGCAGGCGGAGTGGGCCCTGGCGCGGGAGACGGCGGAGCGGCTGCGGGCCACGCCGCTGGCCAACGCGCTGCAGGAGTTCGGGCGGCGGGCCCGGTTCGTGCCCGCCGGCGGGCGCGGCGGCGGGCATGGCGGCGGGCATGGTGACGGCGGGCTGACGGTCCGGGAGGCGGAGGTGCTGCGGCTGGTCGCCGAGGGCCTGACCAACCGGGAGATCGCGGAACGGCTGTTCATCGCGCAGAAGACGGTCAGCGTGCACGTGTCCAACATCCTGGGGAAGCTGGAGGTCTCCACCCGCACGCAGGCGGCCGCGACCGGACGGCGGCTGGGGCTGCTGGCTTAGCGCGCGGTCAGGCGGGCCGGGTGAGGTGGTCGATGAGCAGGTCGATCCTGGCCTCCTGGTGCTCGGCCGGGATCCGCCGGTCGTGGGCCAGGGTGGCCAGGCCGTGCAGGGAGGCCCACACCACCTCGGCGAAGACGCCGGGATGGTGCTCACCGGCCACCGGCTCCAGCGCGAGCACGAACTCGCCGAACGCCGCCCGCAGCTCCTCCGGCGTCTCGTCGGTGGCGAAGGGGATGGCGACGGGCATGACGAACATGGCCTCGTACAGGGCGCCGTGGGTGCGGGCGAAGTCGAGGTAGGCCGTCGCCACCCGGCGCAGCACCGCCTGGGGGTCGCCGCCCGCCGTTCGCGCCGCCCGAAGCTTGTTCGCCAGCTCCACGAACCCCTCGATCGCCACCTCCCGCACGATGGCGTCCTTGCCCTTGAAGTGGCTGTAGAGCACCGGCTGGCTGTATTCGACGCGCTCCGACAGGCGCCGGGTCGTCACGGCCTCCCAGCCCTCTGACTCGGCCAGTTCGCGGGCGGCGGTGATGATCAGCTGGTGGCGCTGCGCGCGTTCGCGTGCTCGGCGGGCGGCTATCGACATACCCCGCACGCTAGCATGACTAGCAGTCCTAGCGTTGCTCCAGTCAGCTGGTGATGGTCAGGTCGCGGAAGAGGAAGTAGCTCGCGATGTCGCTCTGCAGGTACTGGTGGTAGTACGTGGCCATGGGCTTGGCGGCCTTGTCCGCGGTGAGGACCGTGATGACCACGTACTTCTTGGACGCGCCCGAGCGCATCTTGCCGTAGGCGTAGCTCTTGAGCGTCTTGTCCGTGCGCCACTTGACCGCGTCCGAGGTGAGCGACGCCAGGCGCGTGGCCATGGTCTTGGCGGCACCCTCGCTGGGGAACGACAGCAGGAGCTGGACCGCCTTGATGTGCCCGCCGTTCGCCGAGTACGCGAGCTGGACGGCACGCTGACAGTTGTTCTTGGCCAGCACGCCCTGGCCGTCCACCGGGTCGCAGCTGTCGTACGTCCACCCGGCGACCTTCTTGGCCTGGAGCTTCACGTCTCCCAGCTTGAAGTCCCAGTCCTCGAACTCGTCGTCGGTGAGCGGCGAGCCGGGATCCACCCGCTTCGAGGTGCTGGACCTGGTGTCGCTGGGGGCCGGGGTGGGCTCGGCGGGCTCGGAGGTGGGCGGGTCCGACGGGGCGGCCGATGGCGGGTCGGACTGCGGTGCCGCCGTGGTCGTGGGGACCGGGTCGGCGGTCGGCAGCGCGACGGGCGATTTCTGGCCGGAGTCGCGCATGTAGAGGAACGCGACGACCCCGCCGCCGATCAGGAGAACCGAGACCAGGCCCACGACCAGGCCGATGACCAGGGCGTTGGTGCTCTTCTGCGGCGGAGCCGGGGGTGGCGGCGGGCCCGGGACGGGGCCTGGGGCCGGGAGCAGCAGCGTGCCTTGGGGGCCGGTCGGGTTACCGTAAGGCGGCCCGCCCGATCCCGGCGGCTGCCCATGCCCGGCCCCGTAGCCACCTTGCCCGCTCGGCGTCCCGTACCCGGGCGGCGGGACCCCCTGCCCACTCGGCGGGCCGTACCCGGGCGGCGGGGCTCCCTGCCCAGGAGCGGGCCCGTATCCGGGTGGCGGAGCTCCCTGCCCAGGGGGTGGGCCGTATCCGGACGGAGGGGACCCTTGTCCGGAGGCCGGGCCGTACCCGGGCTGAGGGGACCCTTGACCAGATGAGGGGCCGTATCCGGATGTGGGGGGAGTCTGCCCATTCGGCGGGCCGTATCCGGGTGGGGCGCCATGCCCGGGTGGGGCCGGGTAGCCGGGTTGGCCGTAGCCCGGTTGGCTCTGGCCGTAGCCGGGCTGCTGAGGAGGGCCGGCTTGGCCGGGCGGCGGGCCGTAGGGCTGCTGCTGTGGGCCGTACCCCTGCGGCGCTCCTTGCGCGCCCCACGGGCCTTCCGGCGGGGGCTGGGGCGGGGGAGGCTGCGGAGGGTATGCCATTGCTCCATTGTGGGGTAGCTCATCCCCATCTGCCCCAGCCGCCCCCCAAATCTCAGGAGGCCGTACGCGCCTCTTCGCTCACCTGGCGGCGGTATTTCCCGGGCGCCAGCCCGTACTGCCGCTTGAACGCGTTCCCGAACGCGAACTCCGACCCGTACCCGACCCGCTGCGCCACTTCCGCCACCGAGACGTCGGACTCGCGCAGGATGCGGGCCGCCGTGGCCAGGCGCCACCACGTGAGGTACGCCAGCGGCGGCTGCCCGACGAGGGAGGTGAAGCGGCGGGCGAAGCCGGCGCGCGAGAGCCCGGCGTGGGCGCCGAGTGACTCGACCGTCCAGTGGTGGGCGGGGGCGCGGTGGATGGCGTCCAGCGCCCGGCCGATGGCCGGGTCGGCCAGCGCGGCGGCCCAGCCCGACTCCCTGCACGCGTCGGACTCCAGGTCGAACCAGGCCCGCAGGATGTAGAGCTGGAGGACGTCGAGCAGGGACGTGACGACGGTGTCGGCGCCCGGCCGGGGGTTGTCGATCTCGCCGGCGAGCAGTTCGACGGCTGCCCGGAGCTCGGGGTGGTGGCCGAGCGTGGTCGGCAGGTGGATCACGTCGGGCAGCGCGTTCAGGATCGGGTGGGTCCTGGTGGGGTCGAGCTGGTAGCCGCAGCAGAGGGTGACCGTCTCGGCCCCGTCGCCGCCCTCGATGGTCGAGGCGAACAGCTCGGCCTCCAGGTACGGGTCGCAGACCGGCGCGGCGAGCGGCGTGCCGGGAGTGTCGGCCAGGCCGTACCCGTCGCCGTGCGGGAAGAAGACCACGTCGCCCACGCTCAGCGGCATGGGCTCGCCGCCCGGCGGGATCAGCCAGCAGGACCCGCGCAGCACTATCTGGAAGCCGGCGGCCCCCGGCACCTTCGGGAACTCCTTGCCCCACGGGGCCCGCCAGGAGATGCGCACGGAGGTCGGGCGGCCGGTACGCATGAGGGCGACGACGTCGCTCAGCACATCCATGTCATCAGTCTAAGGCCAGAGACTCTCGCGTATAAAAAGTAGTGTTTGAAGCATTGGATATCTCAATACCGGCTCCTACTGTGGGTCAGGCACTTCCTGACTCGCTGAGAGGACCGATTGACATGATCAGGGTTGGCATCATCATGGGGAGCACCCGTCCCGGCCGCAACGCCGAGGCGGTGGCGCAGTGGGTCCACGAGCTGGCGGCCAAGCGCGGCGACGCCGAGTACGAGCTGGTGGACCTGAAGGACTACGCCCTGGGCAACCTGGACGAGCCGCAGCACCCCGCCGCGGGGAACTACGCGCACGAGCACACCAAGCAGTGGGCGGCGAAGATCGCATCCTTCGACGCGTTCGTCTTCGTGACGCCCGAGTACAACCACTCGATCCCGGGCTCGCTGAAGAACGCCGTCGACTTCCTGTACGCGGAGTGGACCAACAAGGCGGCCGGTTTCGTGGGTTGCGGGGTGGGCGGCGCGGTCCAGGCCGTCGGACACCTGCGCGATGTCCTCTCCAATGTCGGCGTGGCCACTGTGCAGCAGCAGGTCGCGCTCTCGATCTTCACGGACTTCGAGAACATGACCGCGTTCAAGCCCGCCGCCGTGCACGAGGACAAGCTCGGCGTCATGCTCGACCAGGTCCTCGCCTGGGGCGGCGCCCTCCGCCCGCTGCGGGCGGCCTGACCGCGCGGTCGCGCCTTAACCGGCCAGTCCTCGGCCCGTCGCCACTGTCCGGGCGGCTCGACGGGGCTGGTCGGCGGGCCCGGGGTGGGGTGGGCGCCGGGAGCCGTCCCCGACGCCACGCCGGACGCCGACGCAGGGACGCCGACGCAGGGATGGCGACGCAAGGGTGCCGACGCAGGGGTGGTGGCGTAGGGATGGCGCTGTGGGGATAGCGGTGCCGGGGCGATGGCGTAGGGGGACGACGGCGCCGGGGCGACGGCGCTGGGGAACGGCGGCGAGGGGTGAAGGCGAGGGGTGAAGGCGCGGGGTGACGGCTGGATGCCTGGGTTTGCCGCAACTGGCCGGGGATCGGCCGAGCTCGGCGCCTGAGGACGGCGGCCGTCCGTCTGGGGGACCCGGGGCGAGGGCGTGGCCGGTTGGTGGTGTGGCAGGGCGGGGGCGGGAGCGCGCGGGGTGGTGGCTTGTCGTTTTCCCGGCGGCGGGGTGGCAGATCTTGGGGTCGTTCTGGGGGAACGGCTGATCGGGGGTGGGGCGGCGGGGCGGTCGGGTGGCGCAATCCGACTGTTATCCCTATTTCCCTACCGGATTGCTAGGTTGTGCTTGTCGGAGGCCGATTGAGGACCGCCGGGAGGCACAAGTGGGACCCACACGGCGCCGGGCCGACCATGCCCGGCAGGTGGCCGACCTGCTGCGCAGGCAGATCGTCCACGGGCACTTCCCGCGCGGCCAGTTGCCGCTGGAGGCGGCGTTGGCGCGCGAGTTCGGCGCCTCGCGCAACACCGTGCGCGAGGCGCTCGGGCTGCTGCGCGAGGAGGGGCTGGTCGAGCGGTGTCCGGGCGTGGGCACCACGGTGGCCAGGGAGAAGTACCCGCACGGCCTGCACCGGCTGCTCGGCCTGGCCGAGACCCTGCACGAGCACGGCGAGGTCACCAACCAGGTCAGGACCATGACCCTGATGGAGCCGCCCAGGGCGGTCAGCCACCGGCTCGACCTGCCCGCCGGCGAGCAGGTCGTCTACCTCGAACGGCTGCGCCGCCTCAACGGCCTGCCCCTCTCCCTGGACCTGACCTACCTGGTGCGGGACGTCGGAGAGCCGCTGTTCGACGCCGACCTGGAGCACAACGACATCTTCGTGCTGCTGGAGAGGATCACGGGCCAGCCGCTCGGCACGGCGGAGCTCACCCTGGAGGCGGTCAACGCCGACGCGCACACCGCGGCCGTGCTCGACGCGCCGCCCGGCGCCGCGCTGCTCATGGTCGAACGGCTCACCCACCTGGCCGACAGCCGACCGGTCGACCTGGAGTTCATCCGCTTCAGGGGCGACCGGCTGACCATGCGCGGGCACCTGAACCGCGCCACGGACAAGGAGTGACGATGGCCCTGATCACCCAGCGGGTCGAGGTCCCCGTGACCATCGACGAGGCGCTCTGCATCGACGGCTGCACGCTCTGTGTCGAGGCCTGCCCGCTGGACTCGCTCGCGATCAGCGACGAGACCGGCAAGGCGTACATGCACGTGGACGAGTGCTGGTACTGCGGCCCCTGCGCCGCGCGGTGCCCCGTGGACGCGGTCAGCATCAACATCCCCTACCTGCTGCGATGAGGGAGAGCACGATGCGCAAGGCCCTGGCGGCCGTCGCGCTGCTGGCGGCGGCCGGGTGCTCGGTCACCGGCGCGGCGGGCGGCGAAGGCAAGACGAAGATCGTCATCGGCTACCAGTCGAAGACCATCAACACGGTGACGGCGGGCACGCTGCTGCGCTCGCTCGGCTACCTGGAGAAGCGGCTCGGCGGCAAGTACTCCGTCGAGTGGCAGGACTACGACACCGGCGCCCCCATCACCGCGAAAATGGTGGCCGGGAAGATCGACATCGGCTCGATGGGCGACTACCCGCTGCTGATCAACGCCTCCCGCACCCAGGGGATCCCGGCCGCCCGTACGGAGCTGGTCTCGATCACCGGCTACAACCTGCGCGGCGGGCTCAACATGGTCGTCGTTCCGCCCGGCTCCAAGGCGAAGACCCTCGCGGACCTGAAGGGCGCGAAGATCTCCGCCAGCCTGGGCTCGGCCGGGCACGGCACGCTGGTCCAGGCCCTGGAGAAGGCCGGGGTCGCGGATGTCGAGGTGGTCAACCACCAGCCCGCGGTGGGCGCCTCCCAGCTCGAGTCGGGCGGGGTGCAGGCGTACGCGCAGTTCGTGGCCTGGCCGGGGCTGCTGGTCTTCCAGCACAAGGGGCGGCTGATCTACGACGGCTCCGCGCTGGGCGTGCCCACGTTCCACGGTGTGGTGGTGCGTCAGGCGTACGCGAAGGAGCACCCCGAGGTCGTGGACGCCTTCCTCAAGGCGCAGATCGACGCCACCCGCTACCTGCACGAGCACCCGCTGGAGGCCGCCGAGTCCGTGGCCGGGACCACGGGCCTGCCCGCCGAGGTGGTCTACCTCTACAACGGCCCCGGCGGCATCTCCACGTTCGACGTCACGTTGAAGCCGCAACTCAAGGCGGCGCACGAGCACGACGTGCCGTTCCTCAAGCGCATCGGCACCGACTTCGCCGGGGTGGACGTCTCCTCCTTCGTCAACGACACGTACCTGCGCAAGGCGTACGGGCCCTCGTACGACAAGGACCTGGCCTCCACCGCGAACCCCGCCCGGATCACCGGCACCGACCCCGCCTGCGGCGGCCAGGTCACCGACCCGAGGACGGCGTCCGAGCTGTGGCCGGCCGGCGCGACGACGACGCGGCCCGCGGCCACGCCCACCTGCCTCCTGCGCCAGATCGCCAAGGCCGGTACGGCGGTGCGCGCCGCGTACGTGCCCGACACGACCACGGGCACCCGGTGGTTCGCCGACGGCTCGGTCTGGCTCCGGGACCCGGCGGCTCCCGAGCGGTCGCGGTTCCTGCCGTTCACCACGCAGGACGGCGCCGACGCCTACCTGAAGGCACACCCCGGGACCGAGCCCGTCACCTACGAGGCCGCGCTGAAGGCGGCCGGGCGGGGCGGCGACGCATGACGAGCGCCGAAGTACTCCCACGCGAGACGGCCGACCCCCGGAAGGCGCGGAAGGTCACCGCGCCGCCCCGAGCCGGGAAGGGGCGGTGGGCCGTCAGGGTGGCGTCCGTTGCGGCGGCGGCCGGCCTGTGGCAGCTGCTCACCGTCACCGACGCCCGGCTGTGGCTCAGGTTCGACCGGTTGCCGGCGCTCGACGAGATCGCCCGCGAGGCGGCCAGGCAGCTCGCCACCCAGGTCTACCTGCTCGACCTGCTCCAGAGCCTGGTCCGCATCCTCACCGGCTTCGGCCTGGCCACGGTGGCGGGCATCGGGGTGGGCGTGCTCGTGGGCAGGTCGGGCCGCACGCGTGACGTGCTGCTGCCGCTGCTCGAAGCCGTCCGCCCGATCCCGGCCATCGCGCTGGTGCCGGTGGCGATCCTGCTGTTCCCGACGGACGAGCAGGGCATCGTGTTCATCACGTTCGTGGCGGCGTTCTTCCCGATCATGGTGAGCACTCGCCATGCCGTACGGGCGCTGCCGACGCTCTGGGAGGACGCGGTCAGGACGCTCGGGGGCGGTCGCCGCCACGTGCTCCGGTACGTCGTGCTGCCCGGGATCCTGCCGGGCGTGTTCGGCGGGCTGTCGGTCGGCATGGGCGTGTCGTGGATCTGCGTGATCTCGGCCGAGATGATCTCCGGCGAGTTCGGGATCGGCTACCGGACCTGGCAGTCGTACACGCTCGTGGACTACCCCGCGGTGATCGTCGGGATGATCACCATCGGCCTGCTCGGCTGGCTCACCTCGGCCGTGGTGGAGCTGGCCGGCCGCCGGATCACCCGCTGGCTGCCCCGGGCGGAAGGAAGCGGGCGATGACGGCGGGGCTGGGGTTCGCCCTCGACGGGCTGTCCCTCGGCTACGGCGGCGGCCTGGTGCTGCGCGAGGTCGATCTGGAGGTCGTGCCGGGCGAGGTGCTGGTCGTGGTCGGGGCCTCGGGCTCCGGCAAGTCCACGCTGCTGCGGGCGCTGGCCGGGCTGCTGGCGCCGTACGAGGGGCGGATCCTCGCGGACGGCGCCGAGGTCGAGGGCACGTCGGGAGAGCGCGCGATGGTCTTCCAGGACGACGGCCTGCTGCCGTGGCGGACGGTCAGGCGCAACGTCGAGCTGCCGCTGAAGATCCGGGGAGTGGCGCGGCGCGAGCGCGCGGAGCAGGCACGCGAGTGGATCGAGCGCGTGGGCCTCGCGGGGGCGGAGGACAAGCTGCCCCGCGAGCTGTCCGGCGGCATGCGGCAGCGCGTCCAGCTCGCCCGCGCGCTCGCGGGGGCGCCCAGGGCCGTGCTGATGGACGAGCCGTTCGGCGCGCTGGACGCCCAGACCCGGGCGCAGATGCAGCGCCTGCTGCTCGACGTGCTGCGCGGCACTCGGGCCACCGTGATCTTCGTGACCCACGACGTGGACGAGGCGCTGCTGCTCGCCGACCGCGTGGTGGTGCTGGGCGGCCAGGACGTCCGCTCGGTGCTCGGCGTGGCCGGCGGCGATCGGAACGACCTGCGCGCCAGGATCCTGGAGGAGTTGTAGATGGAGATCCCCCCGATCGAGGACCGCCTGAGCCTGGAGTGCGAGGTGCTCGTCGTCGGCGGCGGCACCGCGGGCACGATGGCCGCGATCACCGCCGCCGAGCGCGGCGCCGATGTCCTGCTGCTGGAGAAGGCGCACGTACGGCACAGCGGCGCGCTGGCCATGGGCATGGACGGCGTCAACAACGCCGTCATCCCCGGCAAGGCCACCCCCGAGGACTACGTCGCCGAGATCACCAGGGCCAACGACGGCGTCGTCAACCAGAGGACGATCTATCAGACCGCCACGAGGGGCCACGCGATGGTCCGGCGCCTGGAGCGGTACGGCGTGAAGTTCGAGAAGGACGAGTACGGCGAGTACGCGGTGCGCAGGGTGCACCGCTCGGGCAGCTACGTCCTGCCGATGCCCGAGGGCAAGGACGTCAAGAAGGTCCTCTACCGGGTGCTGCGCCGCCGCGACATCAGGGAACGGGTCCGCATCGAGAACCGCGTCATGCCGGTCAGGGTCCTCACCTCGAACGGCCGGGCGGTCGGAGTCGCCGGGTTCGACACCAGGTCGGGGCGGTTCGTCACGGTGCGGGCCGGCGCCGTGATCCTGGCCACCGGCGCCAGCGGGCGGCTCGGGCTGCCGGCCAGCGGCTACCTCTACGGCACGTACGAGAACCCCACGAACGCCGGCGACGGCCACGCCATGGCCTACCACGCGGGCGCCGAGCTCAGCGGCATCGAGTGCTTCCAGATCAACCCGCTCATCAAGGACTACAACGGTCCGGCCTGCGCGTACGTGGCCAACCCGTTCGGCGGCTACCAGGTCAACAACCGGGGGGAGCGGTTCGTCGACTCCGACTACTGGTCGGGGCAGATGATGTCCGAGGTCGCCGCCGAGATCGCCTCGGCCCGCGGGCCGATCTACCTGAAGCTCACCCACCTGCCCGAGGAGACGATCTCCGCGGTGGAGGGCATCCTGCACACCACCGAGCGCCCCACCCGCGGCACCTTCCACGCCGGGCGCGGCCACGACTACCGCACCCACGACGTGGAGATGCACATCTCCGAGATCGGCCTGTGCGGCGGCCACTCCGCCTCGGGGGTCTGGGTGGACGAGCACGGCGCCACCACCGTGCCGGGCCTGTACGCGGCCGGCGACCTGGCCTGCGTGCCGCACAACTACATGATCGGCGCGTTCGTGTTCGGCGACCTGGCCGGGGCGCACGCGGCCGAGCATCACGTCCGACCGCAGGCCCTGCCCGAGGACCAGATCGCGGAGGCGCACGCGCTGGTCTACCGCCCGCTGGCCAACCCCGACGGGCCGCCGCAGCAGCAGGTGGAGTACAAGCTGCGCCGCTTCGTCAACGACTACGTGGCCCCGCCGAAGACGGCCGCCAAGCTGGACATCGCGCTGGAGTCGTTCGAGCGGATGCGCGAGGAGATCGCGGCGATGGGCGCGCGTACGCCGCACGAGCTGATGCGCTGCACGGAGGTCACGTTCATCCGCGACTGCGCCGAGATGGCCGCCCGGTCCTCGCTCACCCGTACCGAGAGCCGGTGGGGCCTCTACCACGAGCGCGCCGACCTGCCCGGTCGCGACGACGGCACGTGGCTCTACCACCTGAACCTCCGCAAGAGGGCCGACGGCGCGATGGAGTTCGTCAAGCGGCCGGTGGAGCCGTACCTGGTGCCCGTGCCCGAGTTCGAGCCGGTCGCGGGCGAGCCGGTGCTGCTGGGCGCGCAGTCGGCCGCCACCGTGCGGCGCTCGGACGGTGCGCGGAAGGAACGGGCGGCCGTGGGGCGCTCGCCCCGGATCCTGGAGCTGCACCGGCTGGCCGAGGAGCAGCCCGACGTGGAGCGGCTCGCGCCCTACCTCGCCGATCCCGACCCCAAGGTGCGGCGGGCCGCCATCGCCACGCTGACCGAGACCGTCCCCGCCGGGGCGGGGGAGGCGCTGGTCGCCGCGCTCGGGGACGGCCACGGCACGGTGCGGCGGGCCGCGGCGACCGGGCTGAGGGAGCTGGTCGAGGTGCTGCCGGCCACCCCCGCGCTGGGCACGGCCCTGGCCGGGTGCCTGACCGGCGCGGACGCGGTCGTCCGGGCCACCGCGCTCGACGTGCTGCGCGCGCTGCGGCTCGGCGACCGGGAGGCGTTCGCGACGGGGATCGGCGACCCCGACCGCCGGGTGCGTATCGAGGCGATCCGCGGGCTGGTCTCGCTCGACGAGGCCGCCTTGGTGGCCACGGCCGTCGCCGATCCGTCGCGCGAGGTGCGCGTATGGGTGGCGAAGGGCCTCGGCCTCATCGGCAGGTCGACAGGGTCGCTGGCGGTGCTCGCGGACGACGCCGACCCGCTGGTCAGGGCCGCCGCGCTGGAGGCGTCCGGCGCCGCGGGCGTCCCGCTGGAGTCGCGAGCCGTCAAGGGGCTGGAGGACCCCGACTGGCAGGTACGCGTGGGCGCGGCCCGCTGCCTGGCCGCCGCGGACCCGGCCACGGCGATCGAAGCGCTGGTCGCGGCCCTCTCGGACGCCAACCAGGACGTACGCAAGGCCGCCGTTCTCGCCCTCACCCCCTGGGCGACCACCTCCGAAGCGGCCGCCGGACTGCGCGCCGTCATTGACGATCCGGACGCCGACGTACGGGCCTACGCCCGCCGGGCGATCGAGAACACCTAGCCGGCGGCGGGGTCCTTGGCCGCCGTGGTGACGACATCAGCGAGCGTGACCTCGGTCAGCAGGGCGTGCTCGTGCTCGCGCATCGCCGTCCAGATGTCGGCGAGCGGGCCGGCCACGCCGGGGAAGCGCTCGATCTCCTCCTCGATCCCCTCCGTCACGCGGATGACGTCGGCGAGGGTGATCTCCTCGGGAGGCCGGGCCAGCCAGTAGCCCCCGTCAGGGCCCCGCTGGCTGCGCACGAGCCCGGCCCGGCGCAGCTGCAGCAGGATGTTGTCGCAGAACCGGCGCGGGATGTCCTGACTGGAGGCAATCTTCTCGGCGGGCACCGGGCCGGGTGGTGCCGCCGCGAGGGCGACGGCGGCGCGCAGGGCGTAGTGAGTGCGGGCAGAGATCCTCATCACGCCGTGGTCGTGCTCAGGGCGAGGGAGCGGGCGGCCGGGCTGGGCCACACGTGGATGACCTGGTCCGGACGCAGGTTCAGGCGCTCGACGGTGCTGCGGGTGACCTGGGCCCAGGCTTCCTGGCCGTCGATGAGCAGCTCCACGCGCACCTCGAAACCGAGGCGGACGATCCGGGTGACCGTGGCGGGGACGCTGCCGTTCTCCGGGGCGGCGCCGATCTCGATGTCGTGCGGGCGGACCAGGTGGCCGTCCAGCTCGGTGACCGGGCCGAGGAAGCGCATCACGAACGGGTCGGCCGGGTTGTCGTAGACCTCCGTGGGGCTGCCGATCTGCTTCACCTGACCGTCGGCCAGCACGACGATGGTGTCGGCGACCTCGATCGCCTCCTCCTGGTCGTGGGTGACGAACACGGTGGTGACGTGCACCTCGTCGTGCAGGCGGCGCAGCCACGTCCGCAGCTCCTTGCGCACCTGTGCGTCCAGGGCGCCGAAGGGCTCGTCGAGCAGCAGGACCTGCGGCTCGACCGCCAGCGCGCGGGCCAGGGCCATGCGCTGGCGCTGGCCGCCGGACAGCTGGGCGGGATAGCGGTCGGCGAAGTTCTCCAGGTGGACCAGCTCCAGCAGCTCCATCACGCGCTTGCGGATCTCGTCCTTGGGGCGTTTGCGGATCTCCAGGCCGAAGGCGACGTTCTTGAACACGCTCATGTGCTTGAACGCCGCGTAGTGCTGGAAAACGAAGCCGACGTTGCGGCGCTGGGGTGACAGCCTGGTGGCGTCCACGCCGGAGATCAGCACGGTGCCCGTGTCGGGGGTCTCCAGCCCGGCGATGACGCGCAGCAGCGTCGACTTGCCGCCGCCGCTGGGGCCGAGCAGTGCGGTCAGGGATCCGGCGGCCACGTCGACGGAGACGTCGCTCAGCACCGGCGTTTCCCCGAACGCCTTGTTGACGCCGCTTACTTGGATGGCCATGAGGTTCAGCCCTTCGGGCGCAGGATCTTGGTGAGCAGGAGCGTGACGACCGCCACCAGCGCGAGCGCGGTCGCGGCGGCGAAGGCGGAGGCTTCGTCGAAGTTCTGGAAGCGTTCCTCCACGAACAGGGTCAGCGTCTGGGTCTTCTCGACCAGGCGGCCGGAGACGACGGCGACCGCGCCGTACTCGCCCAGCGCCCGAGCCAGGCACAGCACGACGCCGTAGGCCAGCGCCCAGCGGATCCCGGGGACGGTGATGCGGCGGAAGGTCTGCCAAGGGCCGGCGCCGAGCGTGCGGGCCGCCTGCTCCTGCTCGTCTCCGAGCTCCTCCAGGACGGGGATCACCTCTCGGATGACCAGGGGCAGGGAGATGAAGACGGCCGCCATGACCATGCCGGGGATGGAGAAGATGACCTGGACGCCGAGGTTCTCCAGCCATCCGCCCACGGGGGCGAAGCGGCCGTAGACCAGGATCAGCGCCAGGCCCACCACGACCGGGGAGACGGCCATGGGCAGGTCGATGAGGGCGTTCAGCAGCCGCTTGCCGGGGAAGTCATGCCGTACCAGGAGAATCGCCGTGCCGACCCCGAAGACGGTGTTGGCCAGCACGGCCCAGAACGCGACGATCAGGGTGACGCGGAAGGCCGACTGGGCCTGGGGCGTGGTGAGTGCCTCCAGCACCGGGCCGAGACCGTTCTCGAAGGTGCGCCAGCCGATGAGCACGACCGGCAGCACGAGCAGGAACAGCAGGTAGAGGAGGGCGAGCGCGCGGAGTCCGTATTTAGCCACGGCGGCTGCCCCATCGCTGCAGCAGGTCCAGCAGGACCAGCGTCACCAGGGCGACGACGAGCAGGACCGTGGAGACCGCCGCCGCGCCGATCGGGTTGTCGGTTTCGATCTGACCGAAGATTTGCACCGAGGCCACCTGGGTCTTGAACGGGAGGTTTCCCGAGATCAGCACGACGGAGCCGATCTCGGCCATCGATCGGGAGAACGCCAGCGCGGTGCCCGACAGCATGGCCGGCACCAGGTTGGGCAGGATGATGCGCCGGAAGGTTTGCGCCGTGCTCGCGCCGAGCGAGGCCGCGGCCTGCTCCATGTCCCTGTCGAGCTCCAGCAGGACCGGCTGGACCGTGCGCACCACGAACGGGAGGGTGACGAACAGCAGGGCCAGCACCACGCCGGCGCGGCTGTAGGCCAGGTCGAGGCCGAGCGGGCTCTTCGGGCCGTACAGCGCCAGCAGCACCAGCCCGGCGACGATCGTGGGCAGCGCGAACGGCAGGTCGATGAGCGTGTCGACCACGGCCTTGCCGGGGAAGCGGTCCCGCACCAGCACCCAGGCGATGACCGTGCCCATGACCAGGTTGATCACGGCCACGACCGCCGAGGCGCCGATCGTCAGCGAGAGCGCCGCCCAGGCGTCCGGCGTGGTGACCGCGTCCCAGAAGTAGGCGATCCCCCGCTCCTGCGAGCGCAACACCACGGCGGCCAGGGGGATCAGCACGATCAGGCTCAGGTACAGGACGGCCGCGCCCAGCCCGAGCGCGGTGCCCCGCTTCTGGCCGAGCGCCGCCCTGGAGACGACAGTCTGTGCGGACACGCGGTCCCTACTTCTCGATCGAGACCCCGAGCTTGCGCTCGACGTCGGCCATGACGCTGCCCTTGGGGTCGAAGAACTCGGTGGTCACCTTCGGCCAGCCGCCGAGGTCGGCGATGGTGAACAGCGCGGGCGGAGCCGGGAAGGAGACGCCCTGCACGCCCTTGACCACCGGCCGGTAGCCGTTGTCGGCGAAGATCTTCTGCGCTTCCGTGGTGTAGAGGAACTTCAGGAACGCCTTGGCCTCGTTCGGGTGGGCCGAGTTCTTGGCCACCGCGACCGGGTTCTCGATCAGGATCGTCGAGTCCGGGACCGTGTAGTCCAGCGGCTGGTTGTTCTGCTGGGCGAAGATCGCCTCGTTCTCGTAGGCGAGGATGGCGTCGCCCTTGCCGCTGGAGAAGGTCTGCAGCGACTTGCGGGCGCTGTCGTCCTGCACCGGAACGTTCGCGAACAGGGCGTTGAGGTAGTCCACGCCGGCCTGCTTGTCGGCGCCCTTGTTCGACTTGGCGCCGTAACCGGCCATGACGTTCCAGCGGGCGCCGCCCGAGGTGAACGGGTTGGGGGTGATGACCTCGACGCCCGGCTTGGTCAGGTCGTCCCAGGTCTTGAGGCTCTTCGGGTTGCCCTTGCGGGTGGCGATGACCACGACCGAGTCGGTGATCATGCCCTTGTTCTCGCCGGCGCTCCAGTCCTCGGCGACCAGGCCCTTCTTGACCAGGCGGGTCATGTCCGGCTCGAGGGAGAACGCGACGATGTCAGCCTTCAGGCCGGCCTCCACGGCCCGGCTCTGGTCGCCCGAGGCCCCGAAGGACTTGGTGAAGGTGACGTTCTTGCCCTCCGGCGTGGCCTGGAAGGCCTTGATGATCTTCTCGTAGGCCGCCTGCGGCGTGGAGTACGCCACCAGCGACAGCTGTACCTGACCGCCCGACCCTCCGTCGGACCCGCCGCCCCCGCACGCGGCGAGAGTGGCGATCGACGCCATGACCGTAGCGGTCGCCAGAAGCCTGCGCACGTTCACCGATTCTCCTATATCCCTACTTAACAAGTCGATATTTGGATGTTAGGGCGAGCGGGCTTCCTTGGCAAGACCGTGACCTGGAGTATTCCCTTCTTTGCCGGTAGGTTATAGTGGCTTTAGAGTCATCCGCCTCCGTTCATGAAGGGCAGATCCATGTCATCCTCCAGACTGCGCACCACAGCCGTGGCGAGCACCGCGATGCTCGCCGTCGTGGGGCTACTCGGCGCCTGTGGCGGTGGCGGAGCTGCCCAGTCGGCCAGGAGCGGCGGGCAGCCGGTCTACGGCGGCACGCTCACCTACCTCGAGCACCAGCCCCCGACCTGCCTCTACCTGCCGGCGGCCGGGTTCTATCCCAACGGCGGCATCCTCAACCAGATCACCGACAAGCTCACCTGGCAGAACCCGAAGACGCTCGAGATCGAGCCGTGGATCGCCAGCAAGTGGGAGGTCGACAAGGACGCCACCGAGTACACGTTCCACCTGCGCGACGGTGTGACGTTCAGCGACGGCAGCCCGCTGGACGCCTCCGCCGTGGCGGCCAACTTCGACGTGTACGGCCTGGGTGACGAGAAGCTCAAGCTGCCCGTCGCCGAGTTCGTCAACAACTACCAGCGCAGCGAGATCGTCGACCCGCTGACCGTGCGCTTCCACTTCGACAAGCCGTCGCCCGGCTTCCTCCAGGGCACCTCGGTCATCGGCGCCGGGCTGGTGTCCAAGAAGACGATCTCGCTGCCGTACGAGCAGCAGTGCCAGCTCAAGAACATCGTCGGCTCCGGCCCCTTCACGCTGAAGAACCAGGTCGTCGACAAGGAGGTGGACCTGGTCGCGCGCAAGGACTACAACTGGGCGCCGCCGTCGTCGAAGCACCAGGGCCGCGCGTACCTGGACGAAATCAAGATCATCGTGACGCCCGAGGACAACGTGCGCGTCGGCGCCCTCACCTCCGGCCAGGCCGACTTCGTCAGGTACGTCCAGGCGTACGACGAGAAGACCGTCAAGGACGCGGGCTTCCAGATCTACGCCGAGCCCACGCGAGGCGTCAACAACGGCCTCTACCTGCGGCCGCGCAACAGCATCCTGAAGGACGTCAAGGTCCGCAAGGCCCTCCAGGCCGGCACGAACGCCAAGGAGGTCGTCGACACCCTCTTCACCACGAGCTACCCGCCGGCCACCTCGGTGCTCAGCCACCTGGCGCAGGGCTACGTGGACCTGTCGAAGGACCTCGCCTACGACCCCGGCAAGGCCGACCGTCTCCTCGACGAGGCGGGCTGGGCCAGGGGCGCCGACGGCACCCGGGCGAAGGACGGCGTGCCGCTGCAGCTCGGCGTGTTCGTCTCCGGACCGCAGCCGCTGTCGAAGCAGACGCTCGAACTCGTCGGCCAGCAGTGGGCCAAGCTCGGCGTGAAGCTGGAGATCCGCCCCGCCGACGCGGGCACCCAGGCCGTGGACATCAAGAACGCCGAGAAGACCGCCATCCAGCACGGCATGGTCGGGCGCGCCGACCAGGACGTGATCAAGAGCCACTTCCACAGCAAGAACCGCGACGTCATCCTGTCCGACGACACCAAGCTGGACAAGCTGCTGGAGGAGGAGTCGGCCGAGCCCGACGTCGCCAAGCGCAACGCCAAGGTCGCCGAGATCCAGCGGTACGTGCTCGACCAGGGCTACGCGATCCCGCTCTTCGAGGAGCCGCAGGTCTACGGCGGGGCGCCGTACGTCCAGGGGGTGGCCTTCGAGGCGGTCGCCCGGCCGTGGTTCTACTCGGTGTGGAAGTCGCAGCAGTGACCAGGTACCTGCTCGGCCGGGTCGGGCAGGCGGCGCTCGTGCTCTGGATCGCCTTCACGGCGAGCTACGTGCTGCTGCAACTGCTGCCCGGCGACTCGATCCTGATCAAGTTCCAGAACCCCGAGCTGGGCCTGTCACCGCGGCAGATCGCCGAGATCCGGGCCTATTACGGCGCCGGCGACCCGCCGCTCCTCGACTACCTGAACACCCTGCTCGGCTTCCTGCGCGGCTCGTTCGGCTACTCGATCGACACCGGAACGCCGGTCGTCGAGCGGCTGGGCGAGGCGCTGCCGGAGACGGCGAAGCTGGCCTCGGCCGCGTTCGCGCTGGCGGTGCTGATCGCCGTGCTGATCGCGTTCGCGGCCGGCTACAGCAGGACCTCCTGGATCAGGAACGCGCTGCTGTCGGTGCCGTCGGTGTTCGTGTCGGTCCCGGCGTTCTGGCTGGGCATCCTGCTCATCCAGGTGTTCTCGTTCCGGCTCAAGCTGGTGCCCGTCATCGGCGGCGGGCCGGTGCAGCAACTCATCCTGCCGGTGCTCACGCTGGCCGTGCCCATCTCCGCGCCGATCGCCCAGGTGCTGGCGCGCAGCATGGACCAGGTCTCCACGCAGGCGTTCGTGCCCGTGGTGGCGGCCAAGGGCGCCTCGCGGTGGTGGATCCTGTGGCGGCACGTGGCCCGCAACGCCGTGCTGCCGACCCTGACCGTGGCGGGGCTGACGCTGGGCGAGCTGATCGCCGGGTCGGTCGTGACCGAGACGGTCTTCGGGCGCGGCGGCATCGGACGGCTCACCGAGCAGGCCGTCAACGCGCAGGACACGCCGGTGATGCTGGCCGTCGTCGTGCTCGCCGCGACCGTGTTCGTGCTGGTCAACCTGGTGGTGGACGTGCTGTTCCCGGTGCTCGACCCGCGGCTCAAGGCGGCCTCGTGAAGCGCAGGGGCGGGCTGGCGCTCGCGTGGGCGGTGATCGGCCTGGCCCTGTTCTGGGCCGTGGTGCCGGGCCTGTTCACCGGGTACGACCCGATCGCGGGCGTCCCGGCCGAGAAGCTGCAGGCGCCGAGCGCGTACCACCTGTTCGGCACCGACGCGGTCGGACGCGACCTGTTCGCGCGGGTGGTGCACGGGTCCGTGCACTCGCTGTCGGGCGCGTTCGTGGCCGTGGCGGTGGGCCTGGTGCTGGGCACGCTGCTCGGGCTGCTGGCCGGATCCGTCGGCGGGGTGCCGGACGAGGCCGTCATGCGGATCGTGGACGTGCTGCTGTCGGTGCCCGGCCTGCTCCTGGCCCTGACCGTGATCATCCTGCTCGGGCCCGGCACCGTGAACGTGGCCATCGCGGTCGGCGTCGGCTCGGTCGCGGCCTTCGCCAGGCTGTCGCGCTCGGAGGTGGTCCGGGTGCGGCGCACCGACTACGTGGAGGCCGCCTTCGGCAGCGGCGGCCGGTTCCCGGCCGTGCTGTGGCGGCACGTGCTGCCCAACTCGCTCGGCCCGGTCATCGCGCTCGCGGCGCTGCAGTTCGGGATGGCCATCCTGGCCATCTCGACGCTCGGCTTCCTCGGGTACGGCGCCGAGCCGCCCACGCCCGAGTGGGGCCTGCTCATCTCCGAGGGGCGCAACTACCTGGCGACGTCATGGTGGCTGACCACGCTGCCGGGCGCCGTCGTGGTCGCGGTGGTGCTCGCCGCCGGCCGCATCAGCCGTTCGATCGGGAGGCACGAGTGAGCCTGCTGGAGGTCCGCGACCTGACCGTCTCCTACGACGGCAGGCGCGCGGTCGAGGGCGTCTCCTTCACCGTGGAGCCCGGCGAGGTCGTCGCCGTCGTCGGCGAGTCGGGGTCGGGCAAGTCCACCACCGCGCACGCCGTCATCGGCCTGCTCCCCTCGAACGGCGCCGTGGACGCGGGCCGGATCCTGCTGGGCGACGCCGACCTGGCGTCCTGGTCGTCGAAGCGCATGGAGTCGGTACGCGGCGCGCAGATCGGCCTGATCCCCCAGGACCCGTCCAGCTCGCTGGACCCGGTCAAGACCGTCGGGGCGCAGATCGCCGAGGTGCTGCGCATCCACAGGCGCGGCGACCGGCGGGCGATCCGGAGCCGGGTCGTCGACCTGCTGGCCCGCGTGGGCCTGCCGGACCCCGAGGCGCGGGCCCGCCAGTACCCGCACGAGCTGTCCGGCGGCATGCGCCAGCGCGTGCTCATCGCCATCGCGATCGCGCTCGAACCCCGCCTGATCATCGCCGACGAGCCCACCAGCGCCCTGGACGTCACCGTGCAGCGGCGCATCCTGGACCTCATCGACGACCTGCGCGCGGAGTCCGGCACCGCGCTGCTGCTGGTGACCCACGACCTGGGCGTGGCCGCCGCCCGCTCCGACCGGCTGGTGGTCATGAGGGGCGGCCGGATCGAGGAGCAGGGCCGGACGCCGGAGGTGCTGGCCTCCCCGGCGGCCGGCTACACCAAGCGCCTGCTGAACGACGCCCCGTCGCTGTCGGCGTCCCCGTTCCGCGACCCCCCTCCCGGGAGCGGGCCCGCGATCGTGGTGCGCGACCTGGTCAAGGAGTTCAAGGGGTTCAGGGCGGTGGACGGGGTCTCGTTCGAGGTGGCCCGCGGCACCACGCACGCGCTCGTGGGCGAGTCCGGCTCGGGCAAGACGACCACGGCCCGGATGGTGGTGCGGTTCGCCGAGCCCACCTCGGGAACGGTCACCATCGCCGGGGCGGGGCAGGGCCGCGGGTTCCGCCGGCACGTGCAACTCGTCCACCAGAACCCGTACGGTTCGCTGGACCCCCGGCAGCCGATCGGCGACATCGTGGAGGAGCCGTTGCGCAACTTCCGGCTGGGGGACCGGGCCGAGCGGCGCGCCCGCGTGCTCGACCTGCTCGACCGGGTCGCGCTGCCGCGGGACGTGCTCACCCGCAGGCCGCGCGAGCTGTCCGGCGGGCAGCGGCAGCGGGTGGCCG
>NZ_JBSFTC010000127.1:0-30233 GCF_053590415.1 Nonomuraea sp. NPDC003201 | reverse complement strand
ACCCCCCGCCTCACCCCGTCCCTGACCCGGTGCCTCACCCGTTTATTCACCCCGTCTCTCCCCCGGGGCCGCCGCGGCCCCCGCGCCGCCCCCCCAACCGGCTCGGGCGCCTCTTCAGCGCGGCACGAGGTCAGCGGGCCGTGGCGGCCTCGTACAGCTCCAGGTAGCGCTCCGCCATGACGGACGGCGAGAACCGGCGGCGGGCCTCTCTGCGGCACTCCTCCGGGTCGATCTCGTCCACCCGCAGCACCCACTCCGCCAGCTCCGCCTCGGAGTCGGCCAGGAAGCCGGTGCGGCCGTGGTCGATGATCTCGGGCAGGCAGCCGCGGCGCAGCCCGACCGGCGGCACCCCGAGCGCGAGTGCCTCGACGACGGCCGTGCCGCCGGGCTCGTCCCACTGGATGGGGAAGAGCGCGGCCCTGGCCTTCGCGTAGAGCTGGTCCCTGGCCTCGCCGCCCACGGCGCCGACCCACCTGACCAGGTCCCCGTCGAGGTACTGGGACACCTGGTCGAGGTGGTAGCGGACGTCGGGATGGCTGTGCAGGGGGTGGTACGGGTTCTGGACCACGTCGTCCAGCTCGGCGGGGGTGTTCCGGCCGCTGACCGGCCCCGCCAGGATCAGCGGGAGCCCCAGCTTCTGGCAGATCCTGGCCGCCACGTGCTGGCCCTTGAGCCCGCAGATCCGGCCCATGACCAGCAGGTACTCGCCCCGATCGACCCGCACGTCGCGGTCGGCGAGCGGGCTGGCCAGGTAGACAGCCCCGAGCGAGGCCGCCCGCAGGGCGTCGGGGGCGCGGGCGAGCTGCGACTCCGAGACGCCGTTGACCGCGATCGACGGCGGGAACGCGCCGTAGAACGCGGGATGCTTGCGCAGGTCCCAGTGCAGGGTGTGCAGGACGGGCGGCCCCCCGAACGCCGACAGGACCGCCGGCCCGACCACCTCGACGTGGTCGTGGACGAGGTCGATGTCGCCGCGGGCGCGCAGCTCGGCCGCCACCCTGGCCTGGTGGGCGTGCGCGATGCCCATGACCTGGTTGTACGGCTTCTGCAATTCGGTGAACTGGCCGTCGTCGTACACGCTGATCAGCTCGTCCACCTCGAGCGTGCTGGACCCGACGGAGGCCAGGACGACCTCCACGCCGCGCTCGCGCAGCGCGGGCACCAGCGTGGCCACGACGTTCTCGATCCCGCCGTAGCCGGGGGGCGGGACCGCGAGCCACGGCCCCGCGTTGACCAGGACTTTCATGCCACATCCTCCTCTTGTACGAGGGAGGCGAGCGGAGGTCGCTCCGCCACGGCCACGTCCACCAGGTCCGCCCCGTCGATCCCGAACTGCAGCATCGTGTGCGCGGGGCGCTGAGCCGCCAGTACGCGCCCCTGGCGCTCCAGGCGGGACCAGGCGGTGAGCATGATCTGCCCGGCCATCCGGCCGAGCGCGCTCATCGACTGGTGTGTGTGCGTGCGGCTGCCCAGGTCCACCTGGGCCATCCCGTCCAGGCCGACGAGCTGGAGCAGGTCGACGAGGAGGCCGAACTCCACCCCGTACTCGGTGACGAAGGGCACCTGCTCCAGGACCTCGCGCCTGGCCGCGTACTCTCCGCCGAGCGGCTGGGCGAACCCGGCCAGCTCCGGCCAGAACATATTGATCAAGGGTCGGGCGACCAGCTCGGTCACCCGGCCACCCGCGGCGCGGCGGACCACGCCGTCCTCGCCCGTGAACGGACGTTCGTAGGTCGCCTTGACGAAGCTGATGTCACTGTCCACCAGCAGCGGCCCCACCAGGCCGGACACGAAGTGGGCGCCGAAGTTGAGCAGATCGGCGTCCACGAACACGACGATGTCGCCCCTTGAGGCGGCCAGCCCCTTCCACAGCGCCTCCCCCTTGCCCGTCAAGGGCGGCAGGTGGGAGAGCACGTCGTTCTGCGCCACCACGCGGGCGCCCGCCTCGCGGGCGCGTTCGGCGGTGGCGTCGATCGAGTTGGAGTCGACGACGAGGATCTCGTCGACGAGCGGAACCCGTTCGACGAGGTCGCGGCGGATCACACGGACGATGTCACCCACGGTGCGCTCTTCGTCACGAGCAGGCAGGATGACACTTACCGTGGTGGATCCCTTGGCCAGCATCAAGGCGTCGACCGGCCACTCGGCTGCCGTGCTCGAGTGCGGACCGTACCATTCCTGGATTCTGGCCAAGGCTCGCAGGTTTCTCTCCATGCAGTAAGCCCCGATCTCACGAGGTCACGACTTCTGCCCGATCTATGCGCCTTTGAACCTCTTTGTTTGATGGCGATCAGATGTGGCATATGCCGGAATGTGTCCCCAATGACCCACGTCGGCATCATCGGTGCCGGAAATGTCGCCGCTCGCCACGCAGATGTACTGTCCGGCTTCCCAGATGTCTCGATCGCGGGAATCGCCGACATTGATCTCCACAGGGCCGAGGCTTTGGCCTCCCAGCACGGCGCCCCCGCCTATGGTGACCATGCCGACCTACTCAGCGCCGGCGGTCTCGATGCTGTTTACGTCTGTGTGCCTCCTTTCGCGCACGGCACCCCCGAACATGATGTTCTGGCGTGTAATCTACCGTTTTTTGTGGAAAAACCCCTTTCGCTCGACCTCCAAACCGCAGAAAACATCGCGTCCGAAATCGAACGGAGATCGCTGCCGACCGCGGTCGGCCATCACTGGCGTTATCTCGACATCATCGAACACGCCCGTGACCTGCTCGCGGAGCGCCCCGTACGGCTCGCCCTGGGCCACTGGCTGGACAAGGTCCCGCCGGTCGCCTGGTGGCTGAATCCGAACATGTCCGGCGGCCAGATCGTCGAGCAGGCCGTCCACGTGCTCGACCTCGCCCGGGTCCTGGTGGGCGAGGTGTCAATGGTGCACGCCGTCCCCGCCGCCAACCACAGCGACGGCGAGGTGGACCGGGCCACGGCGGCGGTCCTGCGCTTCGCCGACGGCGCGGCCGGGCTGCTGGCCACCTCCTGCCTGCTGACCCAGAAGCACCGGGTGGGGCTGGAGGTGTGCGCCGACGGCCTCGCGCTGGAGCTCAGCGAGACGCGGCTGCTGGTGGACGGCCAGCGGGTGATCGAGGACGACGGCCAGGCGAAGACGCGGGTGGACCGGGAGTTCATCAACGCGGTGCAGGGTAAGGACGCCGACGTACGCGTACCGTACGGGGAGGCGCTGCGGACGCACCGCCTGGCGCTGGCCCTCGCACAGTCCGCGGCGGAACGGAGGCCGGTGGTGCTGGATGGGTAATGTGCTCAGTATCGAGGCGCCGGGCGAGGTTCGCCTGGTCGAGGAGAAGTTGCCGGGCATCCCCGAGGGTGGGTTCATGCTGGCCACCACCCACAGCGGGGTCTCGGCCGGGACCGAGCTGACCTACGTCAAGGGCACCAACCCGTACCTGTCCTCGACCTGGGACCCGGCGCTCGGGCTGTTCGCCGAGGGGACGCCGTCGATCGCCTACCCGGTGCGCGGCATCGGCTACATGCAGGTCGGCCTGGTGGTCGAGACGCGTACACGGGCCGTGAGCGAGGGTGCGCTGGTCGCGATGTGTTACGGACATCGCACGGCGTACGTGGCGGACCCGATGGCCGACCGGTTCGTGGAGCTGCCGGACGACCTCGACCCCATGCTCGGCGTCTACGTCGCCCACATGGGCCCGATCTGCGCCAACGGCCTCCTGCACGCCGCGCACGACCTGCACGGCCCGGCCGTGCAGCGGCTCGGCGACGGCGTGCGCGGGCGGCGGGTCGCGGTCGTGGGAGCGGGCGTGGTGGGGCTGCTGACGGCGTGCTTCGCCATGGCCTGCGACGCGGCCGAGGTCGTCGTCGTGGACGAGACCCCGGCCAGGCTGGCGATCGCCGCGGCACTCGGCGCGAACGTCCTGGCCGCCGACGTGGATCCCAACGGGGATCCCGACGGGGATCCCGCCGTGGACCTGAAGCGCCGCTGGCGGCACGGCCGCGACGACCGGGGCGCCGACGTGGTGTTCCAGTGCCGCGGCCAGACCAGGGCGCTGGCCCTCGGGCTCAGGATGCTCCGCCCCCAGGGCACGCTGGTGGACCTCGCCTTCTACACCCAGGGCGCGCAGGAGGTGCGGCTGGGCGAGGAGTTCCACCACAACGGGCTGACGCTGCGCTGCGCCCAGATCGGCCGGGTGCCGCGCGGCCTGGCGCACTCCTGGGACCGGGAGCGGCTCTCGCACGAGACGATCGCCCTGCTCAGGCGGTACGGAGGGCGGCTACGCGAGCACGTGATCACCGATGTCGTCGGGTTCGCCGAGGCCCCCCGGTTCCTGTCCGACCTCGCGGCCAGACGCCGGCAGACCGTCCAGGCCGTGCTCAGCGACCACGTCGAGGAGGAGGGCGGCTGACCAGCTGAAGTCGTGGCTGCCGTGGCCGTGCAGGCTGAAGGGGTCGAAGTACTCGCGGAAGCCCGATCGCGCGACCGCGTTGACCATCCCTTCGGCGACCAGGGCGCCGAGGTCGGGGCGGCGGTCCTTGAGCCCCTGCCAGACGAGCCAGGTGAGGTTGACCCAGCTCGGGCCGCGCCAGTAGCGGGCCCGGTCGAACTCGAGCGCCGCGGGAGAGTAGCTGGGCAGCGCCCCGTCCTTGAAAGCGAACCGGTCGAGCGTGGTGCCGATCAGCGCCTCGGCGACCTCGTCCGGCAGGTGCGGGAGCATGAGCGGGGTCAGCCCGGCGGTGCTGGCGGAGTGGAGCAGCCGGCCCGTGCGCACGTCGCGGGCCTGGAAGAGGCCGCCGTCGAAGAGGTGCTCGACCATGGCGTCGGTGATCGCGGCCGCCTCGCGCTCGTGCGGCTCGGGGTCGAGGCCGCACTCCTCCGCGATCAGTGCCAGCGTCGACTCGGCGACGCCGTACGCGGCGTTGAACAGGGGGCACTCGACCTGGAACTCCCCCGGGCTGCGGTAGGCGGAGTCGCGGTAGGCGCGGGCGAGCGAGACGTAGCGCTCGTAGTCGCGGTCGGTGGGCCGCTCGTCGGCGCTGACCGTGGCGAGGTCCCGGCGGACGAATCCCACGGTGTCGGGCCGTACGGCCCGCAGCGGCAGGTCCCAGGCCGGGCTGTTGTCCATGCCCGACTCCCAGGGGTGCACGATCGAGATCAGCCCCTCAGGGGAGCGCCTGGCCGCGCGCAGGAACTCCTGCTGGGCCACGAGCCGGGGGTAGATCCGGCGCAGGAACGCCGGGTCGGGCTCGGCCAGGTGCGTCTTCCACGCGGCCAGCGCGTGGACCGGCGGCTGGACGATGCCGGAGGTCGCGGAGCCCGACGGCGCGTGCGCCTGCCAGAACTCGGGCCCGGGGAAGTAGGCCCCCTCGGGCACCGCGGGGTTGAACACGATGTGCGGCACCCTGCCGTCGCGCCACTGCGCGCCGAACAGGGAGAGCAGCTCGATCCTGGCCCTTCGCGGCGACCACTGCGCGTTCCCGATCGCGATGAAGGCGGAGTCCCAGCTCCACTGGTGCGGGTACAGGCGCCGGGAGGGGACCGTGTAGCTGCCGTCCCAGTTGGTCACCAGGACGCGCACGGCGTCGCGAAGGGTCATAGGTATTTCCTGACGAAGGCCGCGGTCTGGGGGAGGACGATCTCGGGTTCGCCCCGCAGACGGCATTCCAGGGCGAGGTAGCCGTCGTAACCGACGGCGTCGAGCGTGGCCAGCTGCGCACCCCAGTCGAGGTGACCGGTGCCCGGCTGGTTGCGGTTGGACTCGCTGATCTGCATGTGCGCGAGGTAGGGGGCGGCCTCGACCAGCGAGCGGCAGGGGTCGTCCTCCTCGATGTTCATGTGGTACGTGTCGCCGACGATCCTGATCGAGTCCATCGAGCAGTAGGAGACGGCCTCGGCCAGGGTGTTGACCATGTGGTTCTCGTACCGGTTGAGGGGTTCGAGCATGATCAGCACGCCGTTGCGCTGCGCGTGCTCGCCCAGGACGCCCAGCGCCTCGGTCAGCACCTCGCGGTCCTCCGCCGCGCTGCGCGGCGGCTCGAACGGCGGCAGCCGCAGCGAGAACTGCCCCCAGGAGGCGGGCGTCATGACGCCGATGCCGCCCAGCTCGGCGATCACCGTGAGCTGCGACCTGAGCTGCTGGATGGCGTCCTTGCGCTTGGCCGGGTCGAAGTCGCCGATGAAGTGCGGCATGTCCACGCACACCGTCGGCATGACCACGCCGTCGGCCCGCGCCCGCTTGAGCTCCGTCAGGCGGCCCGCGAAGTGGAAATCGCCCTTGCCGCGCAGCTCGATCGCGTCGAACCCGGCATCGAGCGCGAACGCGAACTTCTCCTGCAGCGTGCGGCCGGGCAGAAGCTGCTCCTGTACGGCGAGCTTCACTGTCACTCCTCGAAGGTGAAGACGAGCTGGAGCACCTCGGACTGGTGCTTGTCGATCAGGTCGAAGGCCTCCTCGGCCCTCTCGACGGGGACCACGTGGCTGATCAGGTCGCCGACCTCGATCTGTCCCTCGTGCACGAGCGCCATGAACGTGCGCTGCAGCCGCTCGACGTCCCACCGGTGCGCCAGCCACGAGGCCACGCCGCCGATCTGGGAGGAGACGAGCTGGACCTGGTTGTGGTGGAACTCCTCACCCAGCCGCAGCCCGACGCCGTCACCCTGGTAGAAGCCGGCGGCCACGACCCTGCCGCCCTTGCGCACGGTCCTGATGGCCTCGTGCAGGCCCTGGTGGGTGCCGCTCAGCTCGATGACGGTGTCGGCGCCCTCGACGCGCTTGCGCATGAACTCGGCCACCGACCCGGAGCGCACGTCGAACACCTCGGCCGCCCCGAACCTCCTGGCCAGCTCCAGCCGGTCGGGGATGGCGTCGGCCGCGACCACCCGGGCACCGCTCAGCACCGCCAGGCGGGTGGCGAGCAGCCCGATGACACCCTGCCCGAAGATCGCGATCTGGTCGCCGAGGTGCACGTCGGAGGCGTGCACCGCGTTGAGCGCGATGGCCCCGACCCGGGCGAACACACCGGTCAGCGGGTCGGCGCCGGGCGGCATCACGTGCCCGACCAGCTTCTCCGCCGGCACGACGGCCTCGGCGCGGTGGCCCCAGATGCCCCACACGATGCTGCCCACCGGCGGGTCGGCGACGTCGGCCGCGGCCTCGACGACCTCACCGACCTCCTGGTAGCCCCAGCCGGTCAGCGGGTACGCGTGCGTCTGGCCATCGACGAAGAGGCGGCGCTCGGTGTCCCAATGACGGTTGAGATATGGATTTGTGCCGCGATAGGCGGTGAGCTCCGTGCCTGCCGAAACGCCGGAGTAGATCGTACGGACTCGTACGGATCCCGGCGCCAGGTCGGCTGGCGATTCCAGGCTGACGCGGACACGGCCTGGCTGCTCGAACGTGATGACGCGCATTCTCCACACTTACGCTTAATGATCAAACAAAAGTCAAAGCTTTAGTACTTGTTTGCATACGATAGTTGCGCTCGTAACACTCTTAAGTCTACGACTTCCGCCGGGGGCGGCTGGTGAAATTGGGGTTTCTGCCAGCGTGTCTTCCGGAAAGTGACCTTACCGACATCGCCTGCCAGGCCGCACACCTGGGCTTTCTAGCTAGTGCGGTGACCTCCGGATGACCGAAATACCCCAAAGTAGATCTTTTGCGACAAAGATCAAGTTATGGCCGCGTAGGCACGGGGTGGGTACAGACCGGTCTCGTTATCGACTACCGAACGTTGCCGAGGTCATGGCGAGGGTAAGGGCGGCATATCCCCGAATCGGAGGAGCGTGCCATGCCGAAGAAGGTAACCGCCGTCCTCTCCGTCGCGCTGCTGGCCGCCGCCTCACTGGCGGCGTGCGGCGACGGTGGCGAGTCGTCCGCCGGCAACCAGATCACCGTCTGGACCGAAGAGAACCTCAACGACCGGATGGCCGTACAGAACCAGATCGCCGCCGACTTCACCAAGAGGACCGGGATCCAGGTCAAGCTGGTCGCCATGGCCGAGGACCAGTTCAGCCAGGCCGTGACGGCCGCCGCCGCGGCCGGCGACCTGCCGGACGTGATCGGCGCGCTGCCGCTGGCGGCGGTGCGCGAGCTGGAGGCCAACGACCTGCTCGACACCGAGACCCCCGGCAAGGTCGTCGACCAGCTCGGCCGGGACTCCTTCTCGCCGCGGGCCCTGGAGCTCGACAGCTCGGGCGGGAAGCTGCTCGCGGTGCCGAGCGACGGGTGGGCTCAGCTGATCCTCTACCGCAAGGACCTGTTCGACAAGGCCGGGCTGCAGCCGCCCGACACGTACGAGCGGCTGGAGGCGGCGGCCGCCAAACTCAACACGGGAGGCATCGCGGGCATCACGCTGGCGATCGCGCCGAAGGACTCGTTCACCGCGCAGAGCTTCGAGCACGTCGCGCTCGCGAACGGATGCCAGCTCGTCGACAATTCCGGAAATGTCGCCCTTGACTCGCCGCAGTGCGTGAAGGCGTTCGCGTTCTACGGCAAGCTCGCCAAGGACTACTCGGTCAAGGGCAAGCAGGACGTCGACTCCACCCGGGCCACCTACTTCTCCGGCAAGGCGGCCATGACGATCTGGTCGTCGTTCATCCTCGACGAGCTGGCCGGGCTCCGTAAGGACGCGCTGCCGAGCTGCCAGGAGTGCCGCGCCGACCCCGAGTGGCTGGCCAAGAACACCGGCGTGGTCACGGCGCTCAAGGGGCCCGACGGGAGCGCGCCCGCGCAGTACGGCGAGATCGTCTCCTGGGCGGTCACCCGTGACGCCGCCAAGGACCCCGCGGCGAAGTTCGTCGCCTACATGATGAACGAGGGCTACGAGCGCTGGATCGGCATGGCGCCCGAGGGCAAGTTCCCGACCCGCAAGGGCTTCGAGGACAAGTGGAACAAGCTGCCCGCCGGGGTCGACTCCAAGAAGCCGCTGGCCGACATCTACCCCGCCGACGTGCTGGACGCCCTGCGCAAAAGCCCGGACACCTTCGCCCGCTGGGGGATCCCGCAGGGGCAGGGCAAGCTGGTCGGCGCCACCATGGGCGAGCTGCCCGTGCCCAAGGCGCTCAGCGCGGTCGTGGACGGCTCCCTGACCCCGCAGGCCGCCGCCGCCCAGGCCAAGACCGACGTGGAGACGATCAAGCGCGGGATCCGCCAGTGACGCGAGAGAGCGCCGTCGCCTGGACTGAGGAGCGGCGGGAGCGGCGGGAGCGCAGCGGCCAGAGCGACGAGGGAAGGCGACGGATCCCAGCGACCGAGCCGCCGCGCGGAGTGCGGCAATGAGCGCGCGCACTCTGCGGCAGCAGGAAGGCCGGGCAGGGCTTGCGCTCATCTCGCCGACGCTCGTCATCACGCTGGTCGTGGTGGTGCTGCCACTGCTGTGGGCGATCATGCTGGCGTTCCAGGACGCCCGGCTGATCAACATCCGCCGGGCCGGCGTCTTCGGCCACTACACGCTGGAGAACTTCTCGTACGTGGTCTCCGAGCCCGGCTTCTGGTCGTCCCTCGTCAACACGCTCGTCTACACCGTCGCGGGCACCGCGCTGTCGATCGCGATCGGGCTGGTGGCGGCGCTGGCGCTGCGCGACAGGTTCAGGGGGCGGACCGTGGTCAGGGCCTCCATCCTGATCCCGTACGTGGCGCCGGTCGTGGCCGTGGCGTTCCTGTGGGAGACGATGCTCAACCCCCAGTACGGCATCGTCAACACCTGGCTCCACGAGCCGATCGCGTTCCTCACCCAGGCCAGGGGCGAGCTCCTGGGCGTGCGGGTGCCGGTGGCGCTGTTCACGGTGATCGCGTTCGAGGCGTGGCGGTACTTCCCGTTCGCGTTCCTGTTCATCCTGGCCAGGCTGCAGGCGCTGCCCGCGGAGCTGGACGAGGCCGCGGTCGTGGACGGGGCCACGCCGACCCAGCGGTTCCGTTACGTGATCATGCCGCAGCTCTGGCGGATCATCGCGCTGCTGTCGGTGCTGCGGTTCGTCTTCACGTTCACCAAGTTCGACGACGTCTACCTGCTGACCGGCGGCGGGGCCGGGACCGAGGTGGTCAGCGTGCGGGTCTACAACTTCCTGACCGCCCGCGACGACATCGGCGCCTCGGCCGCGCAGGCGATCGTGCTGGCGGTCTTCCTGGTCGTGTTCCTGGCCGTCTACCTGCGGTTCTTCGGCGGGGGTGAAGATGAGCAGAGATAGGTTCGAGCGGGTCCTGTTCCGGGTGCTGAAACCGCTGGTCATCGTGGTGCTCTTCGTGATGACCGCGTTCCCGTTCCTCTACATGGTGATGCTGTCCGTACGCGACATCCAGGAGCTGATCCTGGAGCCGGGCTCGCTCTGGCCGCGTGGCTTCACCCTGGACACGTACGTGGACGTGCTGACCCGGCAGGGCTTCCTGAGCTTCCTGAGGAACAGCGCGATCGTCGCGCTCTCCTCGGTGGCGGTCACGCTGCTGATCTCGATCCCGGGCGCGTACGCGGTCGCGCGGCTGCGCTTCTTCGGGCGGCGGCAGGTGCACTTCCTCTTCCTGGCGGTGTACCTGTTCCCGGCGATCGTGCTGGCCATCCCCCTCTTCGTGCTCTTCACGATGCTGGGGCTGCGCGGATCGCTTTTCGGACTGATCCTCGTGTATATCGCGCAAACCGTGCCCGTCACGGTATACATGCTCCGCAACTACTTCGAGACCGTGCCGCAAAGCGTGGAGGAAGCGGCCGCGATCGACGGGTGCACGAGGCTTTCGACCATCTGGCGCGTGGTGCTGCCGCTGTCCAAGCCCGCGCTGATGGCGACTGGTCTCTATGCGTTCATGATCGCGTGGAACGAGTTCCTGTTCGCCCTGCTCTTCCTTGTGGAGAAGCGGGAGAGCTGGACGGTGTCCCTGGGCCTCTCGCAGCTGGCGGGGAGCATAGAGATCCCCACGACGGTCCTGATGGCAGGTTCGGTGGTGCTCACGCTGCCCATCGTGATCGTGTTCTTCGCCAGCGAGCGACTGCTGACGGAGGGCCTCACGGCAGGAGCAGAGAAGGGATAGACCATGCTGACGGCAGGGCAGATCCTCCAGCTCATCCGCCATGGCACCTGCCGTACGCGCAAGGAACTGATCGAGTACACCGGCCTGTCCCGGTCGACGATCACCGACCGGGTCGACCGGCTCATCGACGCCGGATACATCCACGAGTCCGGCGTCGCGGCCTCCGGGGGCGGGCGACCGCCCTCGGTGCTCGACGTGGACGCCGGCCGGCGCCTGATGCTGGTGGCCGACCTGGGCGCCTCCCACGCCGGCGTGGCGCTCACCGACCTGGCCGCCAACACCCTGACCGAGGAGCGCACCGAGATGCGCATCGAGCTCGGCCCGGAGGCGGTCCTGTCGTGGGTGCGCGAGGCGTTCCAGCGGCTGCTCGACCGGGCGGGGCGGCCGGCGAGCGACGTGTGCGGCATCGGGCTCGACCTGCCCGGCTCCGTGGACCACACCACCGGGCGGATGATCAGGTCGTTCCTGATGCCCGGGTGGGACGGCTATCCGGTGGGCGAGGCCATCGGCGAGACCTACGACGTGCCCGTCCTGGTCGAGAACGACGCCAACGCGATGGCGCTGGGCGAGTGGTGGTCGTCGTGGCGCGACACGGACTCGCTCATCCTCATCAAGGTGTCGACCGGGATCGGCACCGGGATCGTGATCGACGGGCAGATCTACCGGGGCGTCGAGGAGGCCGCCGGGAACATCGGGCACGTGCGGCTGAACGAGCACGACGACCGGGTCTGCACGTGCGGCTCGCGCGGCTGCGTGGCCTCGCTGGCCAGCGGCCACGCCCTGGCCACCGACCTGGGCCAGGGCTCCAGCCGCGACGTCGTGCGCCTCGTGCAGGCGGGCGATCCGGCGGCCATCGCCCGCACCCAGGAAGCGGGGCGCACGCTGGGCCTCGTGCTGGCCACCGCGGTCAGCCTGCTCAATCCGGGCGTGCTGGTGCTGGCCGGGGACATGGCGGAGACCAGGGAGCACTATCTGACGGGGATCAGGGAGGTCGTCTACCGGCACAGCCTGCCGTACACGACCAGGCACCTGGAGATCGTGCCCACCTCGCTCGAGGACCGGGCCGGGATCGTGGGGATGGCGGTGATCGTCATGGAGCACGTGCTCTCCGCCGCCTCCGTGGACGCCGCCCTGGGCGTCACCGGACGCGTACGGGCGCGCTGAGCCGGCCCCTTGAGGCGGCACGATCAGGCGAGGGCGCTCCGCAGCAGGGCGGGCGCCTCCACGAGCGAGGGGCCGTACCAGGTGAGCAGCCGCCCGCTGACCAGCGCGCAGGCGAGCCCGGGGAAGCACTCGGGGCCGTCCGTCTCCGAGAACGCGTACGGCTCGTCCGGCAGCACCACCAAGCCGGGCCGCCGCTCGACCAGCTCGGACAGGGGGATCTTGGGGTAACGCTCCTCGTGACCGGCGTAGAGGTTGTCCACGCCGAGGCGCCTGAGCACGTCCCCGGTGAACGTGTCGCGCCCCACCACCATCCACGGCCGCCGCCAGATCGGGACGACGGCCGTGCGCCGCGCCCCTTCCGCGGGCGCGCGCCACGCCTGCTCCGCCGCGTCCAGCCACCCGGGACGTCCGGTACGGCACGCCTCCCGGAACATGCGCTCCAGCGACACGAAAGCCTGATCCAGCGTCTCGATCTTCGTCACCCAGACCGCGATGCCCGATGCGCGCAGGGCCTCGATGTCGGGCGCGCGGTTCTCCTCGGCGTTGGCGAGGACCACGTCGGGCCGGAGCCTCCTGATCGCGTCGAGGTCGGGGTTCTTGGTGCCCCTGACCCTGGTCACGTCCAGGTCGGCCGGGTGCGAGCACCAGTCGGTCGCCCCGATCAGCGCCTCCGGCACGGTCGCCGCCACCGACTCGGTCAGCGACGGCACCAGGGACACGATCCGCCGCACGGTGCCGGGAATCTTCACGGGTACGCCGGTGTCGTCCACAACATCAGCCTAGATCCGACGGGTATTCGGCAGTGAATGTCGGTATAGATCCGTAGAATCCAGGTCGAAGATCGTTAACTCTTGATCGGGGGAATGACGGTTGGAACGAGAGTCGCCAGCCTTCGATCCGCACACTCCCAACGTCGCCCGGCTCTACGACTACCTCCTGGGTGGCAAGGACCACTTCCCTGCCGATCGGGCGGCGGCGGAGAAGCTGCTCGAGGCGGCTCCGGAGTTACGGGCGGCGGTCCGGGCGAATCGCGCTTTCCTGGGGCGCGCCGTTCGGTACCTCGCCGAGTCCGGCATCACGCAGTTCCTGGACATCGGCACGGGGCTGCCCGGCCAGGACAACGTGCACGAGGTGGCCAGGAAGATCACCCCGAGGGCCAGGGTGGTCTACGTGGACCGGGATCCGGTGGTGCTGGTGCACGCCAGGGCGCTGCTTGCCGGGCAGGGTGACACGACGGCGGTGGAGGGTGACCTGCGCAAGCCCGAAGGCATCCTGCGCAATCCCGAGGTGATGGCGGCGATCGACTTCAGCCGCCCGGTCGGCGTGCTGCTGACGGCGACCATGCACTACGTCGCCGACTCCGACCACCCTCGGGAGATCGTGGCGAGCCTGCGTGATGCCATGGCCCCCGGCAGCTGTCTGGTCATGTCCCACTGCACCGGCGACGCCCGGGCCGCGGCCGTGGAGGCGATCACCGAGGTCTACCGGGGCACCAACGCTCCGCTCACGTTCAGGAGCCGGGCGCGGATCGCGGCGCTGTTCGAGGGGTTCGAGCTGGTCGACCCGGGGCTCGTGTGGCTGCCGGAGTGGCGTCCCGACCAGGCCGACATGATCGACTTCGTCGACGGGCCCGAGTCGTCGCTGATCCTGTGCGGCGTGGCCAGGAGGAACTGAGATCGGGGGTCCACGTCGTGGACCCCCGGCTCACTTACTTGAGCGCCGTCAGCGCGGCGTCGTAGTCGGGCTCCTGGGTGATCTCCGGCACCAGCTCGGAGTAGACCACCTGGTTGTCACCGTCGAGCACGACCACCGCGCGCGCGGTCAGCCCCGCCAGCGGCCCCGACTCCTGCGCCACGCCGTAGTCGGTCAGGAACTCACGGCCCCGCATGAGCGAGAGCGTGACCACGTTGTCGAGGCCCTCGGCGCCGCAGAACCGCTTCTGGGCGAAGGGCAGGTCGGCGGAGATGCAGAGCACGGCCACCTCGGGGTGCTCGGCGGCCACCTCGTTGAAGCGCCGCACCGAGGCCGCGCAGACGCCGGTGTCGAGGCTCGGGAAGATGTTGAGCACCTTGGTCTTCTGGCCGTACTCCTCCAGCGAGTGCTCGGCCAGGTCGCCGCCCACCAGCTTGAACGCGGGCGCGCTGTCGCCGGGCTTCGGGAAGGTGCCGCCCACGGCGACGGGCGTGCCCTTGAAAGTGACGTCGGACATGAAAGCCTCCTGGATAGCGATGTTCCCCGACCCGTGATCCTATCCGCGCGGCTCCCGAGCCCCCTCATCACCCACGCACGTGGTCAGACGTTGCGGCGGTACTGGCCGCCCGCCTCGAACAGCGCCTCCGTGATCTGGCCGAGCGAGCAGACGCGGGCCGCGTCCATCAGCACCTCGAACGCGTTCGCGTCCGACATCGCCACCTCGCGCAGCCGGGCGAGCTGCGCCGGGGCCTCCGAGCGGTTGCGCTCGTGGAAGGCGCGCAGCCGGTCGAGCTGCGAGCGCTTCTCGTCCTCGGTCCCCCTGGCCAGCTCCAGCTTGTGCGCCGGCGGCTCGTCCGTGCCGTTGCGGAACGTGTTCACCCCGACGATCGGCAGCGAGCCGTCGTGCTTGCGCATCTCGTACAGCATGGACTCGTCCTGGATCTTGCCGCGCTGGTAGCCGGTCTCCATCGCGCCCAGCACGCCGCCCCGGTCGGACAGCCGCTCGAACTCGGCGAGCACGGCCTCCTCCACCAGGTCCGTCAGCTCCTCGACGATGAACGAGCCCTGCAGCGGGTTCTCGTTCCTGGCCAGGCCCCACTCGCGGTTGATGATGAGCTGGATGGCCATGGCCCTGCGCACCGAGTCGGCCGACGGGGTGGTCACCGCCTCGTCGAAGGCGTTGGTGTGCAGGCTGTTGCAGTTGTCGTAGACGGCGATCAGGGCCTGGAGGGTGGTGCGGATGTCGTTGAAGTTCATCTCCTGGGCGTGCAGCGACCGGCCCGAGGTCTGGATGTGGTACTTCAGCTTCTGCGACCGGTCCCCGGCGCCGTAGCGCTCCCTCATGGCCACCGCCCAGATGCGGCGGGCCACCCGCCCGAGCACGCTGTACTCGGGGTCCATGCCGTTGGAGAAGAAGAACGACAGGTTAGGGGCGAAGTCGTCGATCTTCATGCCCCTGGCCAGGTACGCCTCCACGTACGTGAAGCCGTTGGCCAGCGTGAAGGCGAGCTGGCTGATCGGGTTGGCCCCGGCCTCGGCGATGTGGTAGCCGGAGATCGAGACCGAGTAGAAGTTGCGCACGCCGTTCTTGATGAACCACTCCTGGATGTCGGCCATCATCCGCAGCGAGAACTCGGTGGAGAAGATGCAGGTGTTCTGGCCCTGGTCCTCCTTGAGGATGTCGGCCTGCACGGTGCCCCTGACCGTGGCCAGCGTACGGGCGCGCAGGGCGGCGGCCTCCTCGGCCGACGGCGGGCGCCCCTGCTCGGCCTGGAAGCGGTCGAGGGCCTGGTCGACGGCGGTGTTGAGGTAGTAGGCCAGGATCGTGGGCGCGGGGCCGTTGATCGTCATGGACACGGACGTGTTCGGCGCCGCCAGGTCGAACCCGTCGTAGAGCACCTTCATGTCGTCCAGCGTCGCGATCGAGACGCCCGAGGTGCCGACCTTGCCGTAGATGTCGGGCCGCAGGTCCGGGTCGTGGCCGTAGAGGGTCACCGAGTCGAACGCCGTGGACAGCCGGGTCGCGGGCTGGCCCTCGGACAGCAGCTTGAAGCGCCTGTTGGTGCGGAACGGATCGCCCTCACCGGCGAACATCCTGGTCGGGTCCTCGTCGTCGCGCTTGAACGGGAACACGCCGGCGGTGAAGGGGAACGATCCGGGCAGGTTCTCGCCGCGCAGGAACCTCAGCAGGTCGCCGTGGTCGCTGTAGCGCGGCAGGGCCACGCGCGGGATCCGGTTGCCGGACAGGGTCTCGCGCCAGAGCGGGGTGTGGATCTCGCGGTCGCGCACCTTCACCACCAGCTCGTCGGCGGTGTAGCGCTCCCTGACGGCGGGCCAGGCGGCCAGCAGGGCCCGGCTCTCCTCGCTCAGCTCTTGCTCCGCCTGCGCCTCCAGCTCCTCCAGGCGGGAGTCCTCCAGGAGGGAGCGCACGGCGGCCAGCTGCTGGCGGCGGCGGGCGACCTCGGCCTGCGCGAGCGTCTCTGCGTGGTAAGAGCGCACGGTCTCGGCGATGTCGGCCAGGTAGCGGACCCGGGCCGGCGGCACGATGGCGGCCGACGCCTGCGAGGTGCGCCCGGACACCTTCGGCAGCAGCCCCGGCCCCGGCTCGCCCAGCAGGAGGGGCTTGAGGTGCTGGTAGAGGGCCGTGACCCCGGCGTCGTTGTAGCGGGCCGCGATGGTGCCGAAGACCGGCATGTCCTCCGGCCGGACGCCGAACGCCTCGCGGTTGCGTACGAGCTGGCGGCGCACGTCGCGCAGGGCGTCCTCCGCGCCGCGCCGCTCGTACTTGTTGATCACCACGGCCTCGGCGAAGTCCAGCATGTCGATCTTCTCGAGCTGCGAGGCCGCCCCGAACTCGGGCGTCATCACGTAAATCGGCACGTCCACGTGGGGGACGATCCCGGCGTCGCCCTGGCCGATGCCGGGCGTCTCCACGATCACCAGGTCGTGGCCCGCGGCCCGGCAGGCGGTGATCACCTCGTCGAGGCAGGCGGGCACCTCGTTGGCGGCGCCCCTGGTGGCCAGGGAGCGGAAGTAGGTCTGGGGGCTCAGGCTGTTCATCCTGATGCGGTCGCCGAGCAGCGCGCCGCCGCCGCGCCGGCGGGTGGGGTCGATGGCGATGACCGCGATGCGCAGCTTGTCGTCGTTGTCCACACGGAACCTGCGGACCAGCTCGTCGGTGAGCGAGGACTTGCCGGAGCCGCCCGTACCGGTGATGCCGAGCACGGGGACGCGCTTGTCCGTCGCGGCGGCCTTCAGGCCCTCGACCAGCCCCTCCGGGGCGCGGCCCGACTCGATGAGCGTGATCGCGCGGGCCAGCGCCGCCTGGTCGCCCGAGACCACGGCCTCGACCGACGGGGAGCCGTCCAGCTCGACGTCGCAGTCCTCGATGAGCTGGTTGATCATCCCGGGCAGCCCGTACCGCTGGCCGTCCTCGGGCGAGAAGATGCGGGTGACGCCGCGCGAGTGCAGCAGCTCGATCTCCTCGGGGACGATCACTCCCCCGCCGCCGCCGTACACCTTGACGTGCCCGGCCCCGCGCTCGCGCAGCAGCTCCACGAGGTAGCTGAAGAACTCCACGTGGCCGCCCTGGTACGAGCTGATCGCCACGCCCTGGACGTCCTCCTGGAGGGCGGCCGTGACGATCTCGTCCACCGAGCGGTTGTGCCCGAGATGGATGACCTCGGCCCCCTGTGACTGGAGGATGCGCCGCATGATGTTGATCGCCGCGTCATGGCCGTCGAACAAGGCCGCGGCGGTCACGAAACGGACTGGGTGTACCGGGACGTGCACGCCTGTTCACTCCTTCGTGAGGGCTCTCCCTTCCGAAGATACTAGGACGTCCTACTAATAGACACTAGGACGTCCTACTATTTCCTTCAGCCATCCGGGTAGGGGGCCCGAGGGGGTGACGTCGTATGCGCGCACTGACGTTCGCACCGGGCAAGAAGGGGACGCTCGCCGTCGAGCAGGTCCCCGATCCCGCACCGGAGAAGGGTGAACTGCTGGTCCAGGGGCTGGCGCTGGGGGTCTGCGGGACGGACAGGGAGTTGATCACCGCCGACTACGGCTGGCCGCCGCCCGGCAAGGAGCGCATGGTGCTCGGGCACGAGTCGCTGGGCCGGGTGCTGGAGGTGCCCGACGGGTCCGCGTACTCGCCCGGCGACCTGGTGGTCGGGGTGGTACGGCGGCCCGACCCCGTGCCGTGCGGGGCCTGCCAGCGGGGCGAGTGGGACATGTGCCGCAACGGCGAGTACACCGAGCGGGGCATCAAGCAGATCGACGGCTACGCCTCCGAACGCTGGACGGTCGAGGCCGGCTACGCCGTACGCCTGGATCCGTCGCTGGAGAGCGTCGGCATGCTGGTCGAGCCCGCGTCGGTGGTCGCCAAGGCGTGGGAGCAGATCGAGCGGATCGGGTCGCGGGCCTGGTTCGAGCCCCAGACGCTGCTGGTCACGGGGGCCGGGCCCGTCGGGCTGCTGGCGGCGCTGATGGGGCGGCAGCGGGGGCTGGAGGTGCACGTGCTCGACCGCTCAGCCGTCGGGCTCAAGTCGCGGCTCGTGGAGGATCTGGACGGGACCTACCATTCCGGCTCGTCACTGAAGGAACTCACCACGGTCAGGCCCGACATCATCATCGAGTGCACCGGGGCCGGGACGCTCGTCATCGACGCCATGGTCGGCACCGCCGCCGCGGGGATCGTCTGCCTGGCCGGGCTCTCGCCGGGAGGGCGGGAGCACCGGGTGGACGCGGGGCTCATCAACCGGGACATCGTCCTGGAGAACGACGTGGTCTTCGGCTCCGTGAACGCGAACCTGCGGCACTACAGGGACGCCGCCGACGCGCTGGCCAAGACCGACACCAGGTGGCTCGAACGGCTGATCACGCGGCGGGTCCCGCTGTCGCGCGCGCTGGACGCCTTCGAGCGCGGCCACGACGTCAAGGTGGTCATCGACCTCACGTCCTAGCACTTCGCGGGCTGGAACGCGGGCTAGTCGGGCTCGTAGGGCTTGCGTCTCGTCGAGGTCGAGTGCCTGGTGGCCGCGGCGGCCGTGACGCGCGTCCTGGCCGGGCGGGCGGCCGGCGCCGGGGCGGGACGGGGCTTGGCCTGCACGTGCTCCGCGGGCTTGGCAGGGGCGGTCTTGGCCGGGACCGTCACCCGTTCGCGAGCGGGAGCGCTGTCCCCAGCCGGAGCCGCTTCACGCTCGGTGGTTGGTGCGTTCCAGGGCAGGGCGAGGCGGCGGTGGGTGCCGCGACGGCGGCCGGTGATGCGGAGGGACAGGACGACGGTCATGAGCACCATCGCGGTCAGCAGCGCGGGCGGCGTGCCCAGGACGTCCAAGGGCGATCCCCGCCCGGTCTCCACGCGCGGCGCCGGCACGAAGGGCTGCTCGGTCGAGCGGATCTCCCCGAGCTTGTCGGCACTGGCCTTGACCAGCCGCGGAATGCCGTAGCCGACGACCTTGTCCGTCTCCCGCGTCTTGCGCTTGAGCCAGATCCGGTCCACGTTCGCCTCGATCGTGTGGATCTTCTTGCCGCTGACTTTCTCCACGATCCCCACGTGGTCGATGCCCTTGTAGCTCTTGCCGCCCTTCCAGTCGAAGAAGACGAGCGCACCCGGCTCGGGCTTCTGCGTCCACGCCCCCTGTTTCATGAACCAGGCGGCATGGGAGGGCGTCCAGGCGAACTCGCCCACATATTGGCTGAGGTCGGCCTTGTCCGCGGCCCAGGCGATGAACATGTCGCACCAGGGCCCGTTGCGGTACTGGGTGTCTTGGACGCGATCCGCGTACCACTGGCCGAACTTGGTGAACTGGCCGTTCTTCTCCTTGTAGCCGAGTTCCTGCCGCACCGTCTTCAGCAGCTCGTCCGCGATCGGGTCCAGGGTGACTCCTCCCAGAAAACCGATAAATCACGATGGACTGTAGTAGCGCCATCGGGAAATTGCGCGAATCACTCGGAAAGTGTCGTGCTATTAACCAATATTTCGGTTTTGTGACTGGTGAGGCAGGTGAGACTGATGACCACTCCTGTCAGGCGCCGGCCCCCACGCGATAGACGGCCGCCTCGCCCGAGCCCGGCGCGACCACGTCGGCCACGAGCACGGTCACGTTGTCCGGCGAGCCGCCCTCGTTGGCCAGATCGATCAACCGCTGGACGGCCGCGCCCGGGTCTGCCACCGTGGTCAGGACCTCGTGCAGAACCTCGGGACCGAGTACGGTCGTGAGGCCGTCGGAGCAGAGGAGGTAGCGGTCATCAGGCTCGGCTTCGCGCAGCGCCATGTCAGGCTCCGCCCTGCCCTCGCTGCCCAGCACCCGCAGCACCATCGAACGCCGTGGGTGCACGGCGGCCTGGTCCTCGGTTATCCGTCCTTCGTCCACCATCGACTGCACAAGTGTGTGATCCTTGGTCATCTGGTAGAGCGCACCATCGCGAAGCAAATATCCGCGGGAGTCACCGAGATGAGCCAGGGCGAACCGGTAGCCGTCCCACAGCATGGCGGTCACCGTGGTCCCCATCCCCCTGCGCGCGGGGTCGATGTCGGCCAGCTCGACCAGCCTGCGTGCCGCCTCGTGCACGGCGCCCTCCAGGGCCGCCTCGAGGTCCGCGCCCGTCTCGGGAAGCGTGGCATCCAGCTCGCGCATGACGGCGATCGCCGCCGAGCTCGCCAGCTCGCCGGCCGCGTGTCCACCCATTCCGTCGGCCACCACGAGCAGCCGGCCACTCGCATAGCCGGAATCCTCGTTCTGCTCCCTGCGGCGGCCCACGTCTGATCCGGCGGCATAGCGGATGTTGTGCTTCATACCCTGCAGTAAATCATTGGTTGAAAGACTTCACAAGCAGATGCGCTGAAGACTCTTGTGAACTACTGTGGGCACCATGAGCCACGACCCGACCGTCAACGCCGGGGACATCGCCCGGCTCGCCGGTGTCGGGCGTGCCGCGGTGAGCAACTGGCGCCGTCGCCACGACGACTTCCCCGATCCCATCGGCGGCACGGCCAACCAGCCGCTCTTCTCGCTCCGGCAGGTCGAGTCCTGGCTACGTCGCTATGGGAAGTCCTACCAGGTCTCGCTGGGAGATCGGGTGTGGCAACGCCTGAAAGCCGCAGGCGATTTGCGCCTGGGCGAGCTGGTGGCCCAGGCCGGCGCCCTGCTGACCCGCCCGGCCCCCCAGGGTGAGCCGGGTCCCGAATCGCCCGTGGAGGGCGGGTTGGAGCCGGAGCTGGCGGAGCTCCTGCTGGAGCTGGCCGAGCAGCTCGGCGCGCTGACGGCGTACGAGTTCCTCTGTGAGCGCTATCTCGAAGCGCACTCGCGGCAGCTCTCCGTGACCCGCGAGGACGTGGCCGGGCTCATGGTCAGCCTGGTACGGCCGGGCGGCTCGACGATCCTCGACCCGGCCTGCGGCGTCGGCACGCTGCTCCTCGCCCCCGCCCACGACCGGCACGCCCAGGCGGAGCCCGGGGCGGCCAGGAGGCTCGGACAGGAGCTCAGCGAGACCTCGGCGGCCATCACCGCCTCCCGGCTCCGGCTGCGCGGCATCGAGGCCGAGGTCGTGGCCGGCGACTCGATGCGCGACGACGGGTTCGCCGGCGAGCGGGCCGACGCCGTGGTGTGCGACCCGCCGTTCAACGAGCGGGCCTGGGGCTACGAGGAGCTGACCGGCGACCCGCGCTGGGAGTACGGCCTGCCGCCGCGCGGCGAGCCGGAGCTGGCCTGGGTCCAGCACTGCCTCACCCACGTCAAGCCGCGCGGCCTGGTCGCCATCCTCATGCCCCCGGCCGCCGCCAGCCGCAAGGCGGGCCGCCGCATCCGGGCCAACCTGCTGCGCGCGGGCGCGCTGCGGGCCGTCATCGCGCTGCCGGGGTCAGACCTCTGGCTGCTGCGCCGGCCCGCGGCGGGCGAGCGGCCGCCGTCCGAGGTGCTGATCCTCGACGCCACGGCCGACCTGGCGAGCGTCGAGCCGGCCTGGGAGGCGTACCTGGAGGACCGTTCCGACCAGACCGTACGCATCATCGACCTGCTGGCCGACGAGGTCGACATGACCCCGGCCCGCCACCAGCGGCGCGACGACGTCGGCAAGGCCTACACCGAGGCCCGCGACCGCTTCATGGCCGCCGCCTCGGCCCCGCCCGACCTGAAGGTCCTGGAGCAGCCCCTCGACCAGCCCGCGACCACGCTGGGCGACCTGATCAAGGAAGGTCTGGTGGCCACATCGCAGGCCCCGCCCAAGATGGCCGCGGAGGGCGGCGAGGTGCCCGTGCTGACCTCCGACGACGTGCTCAACGGCACGCCTCCGTCCGGCTCCACCACCATGCAGCAGGGCCTGATCGCGATCCACCCGGGTGACGTGGTGGCCTCCTACTCCAGCGTGCGCGTGATGGCCGACGGCGGCGCGGTGCTGGGGCCCCATCTGACGCTCTACCGGGTGGACGCGCGCCGGCTCGACCCCGACTTCCTGGCGGGCTTCCTGCGGGCCGCCGGCGGCCGGGCGACCACCGGCTCCAGCAGGTTCGACGTGCGCCGCACCCGGTTGCCGCGCCTGTCGCTGAAGGAGCAGAAGGCGTACGGCGACGCCTTCCGGCAGCTCGCCGTGCTTGAAGACGCCATCCGCGAGACCTCGACGCTGGGGCAGGCGCTGATCAGGCTGGGCCTCGACGGCCTCGCCGACGGCCACCTGCATCCGCGCGCTCATGACCTCACCCCATGACGCGACGGCATTCCCTCGCGTGACGGTGTAGTTTTTTCCCGGAAGGCTGCGGGGAGGGGCGAATGGTCATCGGCGACCGCTATGTGCTCGACGACCTCCCTCTCGGGCAAGGCGGCATGGGTGCCGTCTACGCGGGCCACGACCGCCACCTGGACCGCCGGGTGGCGGTGAAGCTGCTCAGGCTCCCCAGCGGGCACGATCAGGAGCTGGAGCGCAGGTTCATCCGCGAGGCCCGCATCCTGGCCCGGCTCGAACACCCCGGCGCGCCGGTGCTCTACGACTTCGGCACCCACGAGCAGCGGCTCTACCAGGTGATGCAGTTCATCGAGGGCGTCACGGTGGCCGACGTGGTCAGCGAGCACGGCCCGCTGCCCGTCTGCTGGGCCGCCGCGATCGCGGCCCAGGCGTGTGCCGTGCTGTCGGCGGCCCACGCCCTGGCGATCTGCCACCGCGACCTCAAGCCCACGAACCTCATGCTCTGCCCCGACGGCAGCGTGAAGGTGCTCGACTTCGGGCTGGCCATGCTCCGGGACGCCGAGGTCACCACGTTCACGAGGATCGGGCAGATCCTGGGCACGCCGGCGTACATGGCTCCCGAGCAGATCAAGCACGGCGTCGCCGAGCCGCGCAGCGACCTCTACTCGCTCGGCTGCGTGCTGCACGAGATGCTGACCGGGCAGCAGCTGTTCACCGGGCCCACCGACTACATGGTCTTCGAGAAGCAGGTCAAGGAGCGCCCGCCGGCCATCCCCGGGCTGCCCCCCGAGCTGGACGCGCTGCTGTCGCAGCTGCTGGAGAAGCTGCCGGACGACCGGCCCGCCGACGCGAACGAGCTGTACGAGCGGCTCGACCCGTTCGCCGTCGAGCTGCCCGTGCTGCCCGGCTTCCTCACCGAGGCCCCGAGCCCCGGCCGCATGTACGCCCGCATGGCCGGCCGCGCGCTCAACGCGTGAACGCGCTCTCTCGCTAAGCCGGATTGTTATTTAACCCCCCGTTGACAGGCCGGTGTTATCGCCGCGAATCTCTTGAGAGAGCGCTCTCTCACATACCTCGCAAGCACCGACCAAGGAGGGTTCCATGACCCCTCGCGTCCGGCGATTCGCCATGCCCTTGATCACCGCGTCCCTGCTCGCCCTGGCGACGGCCTGCGGCGGCGGAGGCGGCGGCGGGAGCACCGCCACGGAGAGCGCCAAGCCGGGAGAGAAGATCAAGCTCACCGTCGGCCTCTTCGGCGACTTCGGCTTCAAACCGCTCTACGAGGAGTACAAGAAGACCCACCCCGACATCGAGATCGTCGAGAACGTCACGCAGTTCAACGACCACCACAGCAACCTCGTCAAGCGGCTGGCCACGAACGCCGGCGCGGGTGACATCGAGGCGGTCGAGGTCGGCTACATCAGCACGTTCACCGCCCAGCCGGGCAAGTTCGTCGATCTCAAGCAGTACGGGCTGGACAAGCGGCAGCCCGACTACCTCGACTGGAAGTGGCAGCAGGGCCTGAGCAAGGACGGCACGCAGGTGCTCGGCCTCGGCACCGACGTGGGCGGGCTGGCCATGTGCTACCGCAAGGACCTGTTCAAGAAGGCCGGGCTGCCGACCGACCGGACCGAGGTGGCGGCCCTCTGGCCGACGTGGGAGCAGTACATCGCGACCGGCAAGAAGTTCGGCGCGGCGAACGTGGCGGGCGCCAAGTTCGTGGACTCCCCCGGCGAGATCTTCCGCGCGATGGTCAACCAGGCGCCCACCGGCCTGTACGACGCCCAGGACAACATCATCGTGGCCTCGAACCCCGACGTGAAGAAGGCCTGGGACCTGTCCAACCAGCTCACCCAGGAGGGCCTGACCGCCAAGCTGGCGGCCTTCACCCCGCCGTGGAACACCGGCTTCGCCAAGGGCTCGTTCGCCACGATCATCTGCCCGGCCTGGATGACCGGCTTCATCCAGGAGCAGGCCAAGGACTCGGCCGGCAAGTGGGACATCGCGACCGTGCCCGGCGGCTCCGGCAACAGCGGCGGCTCCCACCTCATGGTGCCCAAGCAGAGCAAGCACCCGAAGGAGGCGGCCGAGCTGATCGACTTCCTGACCTCCAAGGACAACCAGGCCAAGGTGTTCAAGGAGGAGGGAACGTTCCCGTCGATCCCGGCCCTCTACGACGACCCGTCGATCCAGAACTTCACCAAGCCGTTCTTCGGCGACGCCCCCATCGGCAAGATCTACTCCGACGCCGCCAAGGCGCTCAAGCCGCAGCACCTCGGCCCCAAGGAGGCCGACGTGCGCACGGCCGTCGGCAACGGCCTCGGGCGCGTGGAGCAGGGCAAGCAGTCGCCCGACGAGGCGTGGGCCCAGGTGCTCGAGGACGTCAAGAAGATCAAATGAGCTCCCTTCCCCTCGCGGTCTCGCGACGGCGTAGGCGCAGCGTGCGGCACACCCTCGACCTGAGGGTGTCGCCGTACGCCTACGTGGCGCCGTTCTTCCTGCTCTTCTGCGCCTTCGGGCTGTTCCCGCTGGTCTACACGGCCTGGGTGAGCCTGCACGAGTGGTCGCTGCTGTCGGAGACCCAGACGTTCATCGGGCTGGACAACTACTCGACGCTGCTCAGCGACGGGTACTTCTGGAACGCCACGTTCAACACCCTGTCGATCGGCGTGCTCTCGACCGTGCCGCAGCTCATGCTGGCCATCTGGCTGGCGCACCTGCTCAACCGGCGGCTGCGGTTCCAGACGCTGTTCCGGGTCGCGCTGCTGCTGCCGAACGTCACGAGCGTGGTGGCCGTCGTGGTCATCTTCAGCCAGCTCTTCGGCCGGGACTTCGGGCTGATCAACTGGGTGCTCTCGTGGTTCGGCGTCGGCAGGATCGACTGGGCGGCCGGCACCGCGACCTCGCACCTCGCGCTCTCCGTGATGATCATGTGGCGCTGGACCGGCTACAACGCGCTGATCTTCCTGGCCGCCATGCAGGCCGTGCCACGCGAGCTGTACGAGGCCGCCACCATCGACGGCGCCAGCGGCTTCACCCAGCTCCGCAGGATCACGATCCCGATGATCCGGCCGACGATCGTCTTCGTGGTCATCGTCTCGACGATCGGCGCCATGCAGATCATCGCCGAACCCCTGCTGTTCGGGCAGAGCAGCGGCGGCGGGGGCGGCATCGCCACCGGCGGGCCCGACCGGCAGTTCCAGACCCTGGCGCTGTTCGTCTACGAGCAGGGCTTCGCGAACTCGACGTTCGACTTCGGCTACGCCTCGGCCGCGTCCTGGCTGATGTTCCTGGCCGTGGTGATCGTCGCGCTGGTCAACTTCCTGATCACCCGCCGGGTGAGAGGGGGCCTGATATGAGGCTGCGTTATCTGACCCTGACCGCGGTGGCCTTCTTCTCGGCCTTCCCGCTCTACTACAGCGTCGTGGTGGCCTCCCGGCACAACTCGGCGCTGGGCCAGGTGCCGCCGCCGCTGATCCCCGGCGGCAACTTCTTCGCCAACGTCTCCCGGGTCTTCGACACCGTCCCTTTCGGGCTCGCGCTGCTCAACTCCGTCATCGTGGCGGGGTCGATCTCGATCGCGGTGATGTTCTTCTCGACGCTGGCCGGGTTCGCCTTCGCCAAGCTGAAGTTCAGGGGCAGGAACGTCATGCTCGTGATCACCGTGGCCACCATGATGGTCCCGGCGCAGCTCGGCATCATCCCGCTCTACATGCTCATGGTGAAGCTGGAGTGGACCGGCACCACCTACGCGCTGATCGTCCCGGCGCTGGTCAACGCGTTCGGCGTGTTCTTCATGACCCAGTACCTGTCGCGGGCCCTGCCCACCGAGCTGCTGGAGGCGGGCCGGGTGGACGGGTGCTCGACGTGGGGGCTGTTCTGGCACGTCGTGCTGCCCGCCGCCCGTCCGGCGGCGGCGGTGCTCGGCATGCTGACGTTCATGTCGGCCTGGAACGACTACTTCTGGCCGCTGGTCGTGCTCAACCCGGACAACCCGACGGTCCAGGTGGCGCTGTCCACGCTGGCCAGCGGGTACGTCAACGACTACGTGCTCGGGCTGGCCGGGACGGCGATCGGCACGCTCCCGCTCGTGGCCGTCTTCGCCCTGTTCGGCAGGCAAATCATCGGTGGAATCATGCAAGGAGCTGTTAAGGGATGATCTTTCCCGAGGAGTTCGTCTGGGGTGCCGCGACGGCCTCGTACCAGATCGAGGGGGCGGTCAAGGAGGACGGGCGGGGCCAGTCGATCTGGGACACCTTCTCCCACACCCCCGGGAACGTGGCGGACGGCGACACCGGCGACGTGGCCTCCGACCACTACCACCGCTACCGCGAGGACGTCGGGCTGATGCGCGAGCTGCGGCTGAGGGCCTACCGGTTCTCGGTCGCGTGGCCGCGCGTCCAGCCGGACGGCGCGGGCCCGGTCAACCCGCGCGGGCTGGCGTTCTACGACCGGCTCGTGGACGAGCTACTCGCCGCCGAAATTTCGCCTTATGTCACGCTTTATCACTGGGATCTTCCCCAAGCCCTCGAAGACCGTGGTGGGTGGACAAATCGCGATACGGCGTACCGGTTCGCCGACTACGCCCAGGCCGTCCACGACCGGCTCGGCGACCGGGTGGGCGACTGGACCACGATCAACGAGCCGTGGGTGTCGGCCTTCCTCGGCTACGGCAACGGCGTGCACGCGCCGGGCCGCCGCGACCCGGCCGACGCCCTGCGCTCGGCGCACCACCTGCTGCTCGGCCACGGTCTGGCCGCGCGGCGGCTGCGCGCGTCCGGCGCGCGCAGCCTCATGCTGGTGGTCAACTCCTCCCCGGTGCTCACCCCCGCCCAGGTCAACGACCCTTCGGCGGTGGCCGGCGAGGCGGACGCGGCCGTCGCGGACCGCGTACACGCGCTGCTGACCAGGCAGTTCCTCGATCCGGCGGTGCACGGCACGTACCCGCCGGAGGTCCTGGCGGCGGCGGCGCGCAACGGCGGGACTGAGCACATCCTGGACGGCGACCTCGCGCTGATCAACGCGCCGATCGACCTGGTCGGCGTCAACTACTACAACCCGTGCGTGGTCGAGTCGGGCCCGGGGCTGCCGGCCGACGCGGCGTGGCCGGGCTCGGAGGACGTCAGGTTCGCGGCGGCGGACGCGCCGACGACCGCGATGGGCTGGCCGATCGTGCCGGACGGCCTGTCCCGGCTCCTCGTACGGCTCTCGCGGGACTATCCGCAGGTCGGCCTCATGGTCACGGAGAACGGCGCGGCCTTCGACGACGTCGTGGAGGACGGCCGCGTGCACGACGACGAGCGGGTGGCGTACCTGGAAGGTCATCTGCGCGAGGTGCACCGGGCCATCGGGGCGGGCGCGGACCTGCGCGGATATCTCGTCTGGTCGCTGCTCGACAACTTCGAGTGGGCCGAGGGCTACCGGCGCCGGTTCGGCATCGTGCACGTCGACTACGCGACCCAGGCCAGGATCCTCAAGGACAGCGCTCTCTGGTACAGAGACGTCATCACCAGGAACGGCCTGTAGATTTTTTCCGTGCTCTCCCACTTGGTGCAGTCATGAGACGCCCGACCCTCGAGGCGGTCGCCGCCCGGGCGGGGGTCTCGCGCGCCACCGCCTCCCGGGTCGTCAACGGCCAGACGACGGTGGCGCCCCACATCCGCGACGCCGTGCAGCGCGCGATCGACGAGCTGGGCTACGTGCCCAACTCGGCCGCGCGCAGCCTGGTCACCCAGCGCACCGACTCGATCGCCCTGGTCGTCAGCGAGCCGGGCACCCGGGTCTTCTCCGAGGACCCGATGTTCTCCACGGCGATCAGGTCGGCGTCCGTGGCGCTCGAAGCGGTGAACAAGCAGGTCGTGCTCATGCTGGCCTCCTCCGCCAAGAGCCACGCCCGGGTGGAGCGTTACATCGCGGGCGGGCACGTCGACGGGGTCATGCTGATCTCCATGCACGGCGCCGACCCGCTGCCGGCCGCGCTGTCGCGCCTGCGCGTCCCCGTGGTCTCCTACGGGCGGCCCGCCGTCCCCGTGGACATCCCGTACGTCGACAACGACAACGTCGGCGGAGCGGAGATCGGGGTCCGGCACCTGGTGGAGACCGGACGGCGCAGGATCGCCACGATCGCCGGCCCGCAGGACATGATCGGCGGCCAGGACCGCCTGGCCGGCTACCGCAACGTGCTGCGCGACTCCGACCTCAGGTCGATCGTGGCGATCGGCGACTTCACCCGGGAGTCGGGCGCGATCGCGATGCGGCAGCTCCTGCGCGACGACCCCGACCTGGACGCCGTCTTCGTGGCCAACGACCTGATGGCCGTCGGCGCCCTGCAGTCACTCCGCCAGTCCGGGCGCCGGGTGCCGGACGACGTGGCGGTGGTGGGCTTCGACGACATCGAGGCGGCGAAATACACCGAGCCGCCGCTGACGACGCTCAGGCACCCGGTGGCCGAGCAGGCGGCGGCCATGGTCGGGCTCCTGCTCGGGCTGTTCGAGGGCGGCCCGGCCGAGCCGGTGATCATGCCCACGGAGCTGGTGATCAGGGAGTCCGCATAAATGATCCCCGCCGTGGCCGCCGCCGTCTCCCTGGCCGAGGAGCACGGCATCCGGGTGGCGGATCCGGTGGTTCTCAACGACTCGTTCAACCTCCGGGTCCACCTGCGCCCGGCGCCGATCGTGGCGCGGGTGCCGACGGTGACCGCGCTCGGGCGGGCGCGGCCCGCCGACGCGTTGCGGCGGGAGCTGGACGTCGTGTCCTACCTGCACGGGCAGGGTGTGCCGGTCGTGCCGCCGAGCGACCTGCTGCCTGCCGGGCCGCATCTGCGTGACGGGGTCGCGGTCTCCTTCTGGAAGCACGTCGAGCACGACCCCGGTCATCGGATGGGCCCGGAGACGGCCGGGCGGGCGCTCGCCGAGCTGCACGAGGCGCTGCGGGGCTTTCCCGGCGCGCTGCCCTATCTCGGGCCGGTGCTCGACGAGCCGCTGCGGCTGCTGGAGCTGCTCGACGGGGAGGTCCCGCCCGACGTGCTGGGCCGGCTGCGGGACGCGCACGCGGGCCTGGCCGAACGGCTGGCGGGCCGCACGGCGCAGGCCGTCCACGGCGACGCGCATCCCGGCAACCTCCTCGCCGCCCCCGCCGGGCCGCTCTGGAACGACTTCGAGGAGAGCATGGCCGCGCCCGTCGAGTGGGACCTGGCCTGCCTGCTGCGCACGAAGCGGCTCGACGGCCGGGCGGCCGTCCAGGCCTATGGGCACGATCCCGACGATCCCGAGCTGCGGGAGTTCCTGGCGGCGCGGGCGCTGCAGGGGACGCTGTGGATGCTTCTCAGAGGGCTGCGGCTGCCCGCAGGGGCCGCCGACGGCCGTGCGACGCTGGAGGCGTGGCTCCGGGACCCCAGCGGCGCCACCCGCTAGACCGCTCCCCCCGCTAGACCGGGATCACGCCGCCGCGCGGGCCGAGGAAGTAGCCGCCGGTGACGTCCAGGACGTGCCCGGTGATCCACCGGGACTCCTCGCTCGCGAGCAGCGCCACGGCGTCCGCGATGTCCTGCGGGCGGCCGATGCGGCCCAGCGCGGTCACCTCGGTGACCGCGCGCGGGGCGGCGCCGTCGTCCCCGCCGAGCCACGCGGTGAAGTGCGGGACCGAGTAGCCCCGGGTGACGGTGTTCACGGTGTTGTTACGGTCGCCGAGGTGGGGCGCCA